>JALOOB010000288.1 GCA_025454635.1 Anaerolineae bacterium | reverse complement strand
GGCATGGTGAGCGCGCCAAAGAGCATGAAGATGAGCAGGGCGAGGGGCAGAATCGGCAGCACGACCAACATCAACTGCGCGTTGGTTAGCGTCAGGATAATCAACGCGCCGGCGAGGATGAGGAACGCCTGCATCGTGAGCAGGAGCCCCTGCCCGATAAACTGCCGGACCTTCTCCACGTCGTCGGTCGCGCGGATCATCAGCTGCCCGGTCTGATTCTGGTCGTGGTAGGAGAAGGAAAGCCGCTGGATCCGGGCAAACAGGTCGTTGCGGAGGTCGAAGGCCACGCTCTGCGATGCCTTCTCGCCCATGTAGCCCTGCGCGAAGGCGAAGAGGCCGCGTGTGATCGCGAACAGCAGGATGAGGAGCCCGGCGTTGACCAGCGCGGAGACCGCGCCCGGACCGTACTGCGCCAGCATCTCTTCGGACCAGCCGAGGGCGCTCAGGATCGGCCCTTGAAGCGCGGCGGGGGCCTGTTCGACGCGCTGGGCGAGGATGCCGTTGGTGATGGCGTCAAGGATGTTCTGGACGAGCTGCGGCACGGCCAACTGCGCGAGGGTCGCAATGACCAGCGCGCCGTAGGCGATGAGCGCGATGCGTTTGTAGCGGCCGAGATAGGCGATCGCGCGGCCGAGGTTCTTCATGCCCGGCCCGCGGGCGCCGCCCCGACTCATGCCGCGACCGCGGCCGTTGTTCGAGGGCCGCGAAAGCGCGTTGGTGGATTGCACTGATTCCTCCTTTATCGGAGACCCCACAGGTCCTGAGATTCCATCATGTCTCTTGCCTGAGCGACAGGACGAGCTTCTCCAGCAGCGCGATCAACTGGTCGCGCTCCTCGCCGGTCAGCCCGCTCGCCAGCATGTTCAGAAAGGCGATGTGTTCGGGCGCGGTTGAGTGGACGAGATGGCGCGCCTCTTCGGTCAGGTGAATCCGGAAGACGCGCTTGTCCGTGCGGTCCAGCTCGCGCTGGACCAATCCCTGCTCTTCGAGCCCGCCGATCAAGCTGCTGATCGTGTTCTTGCTGACGTTCTGGCAGCGGCTGAGGTGGGTGGGCGACATACCGCCGGTGTGGCCGCGCTGCTCCTCGGCAAACATTCGCAACAGCAGGCCCCACCTCGGGCCCGACAGCCCCTGCTCGCGCAGCGCGTCGTCGATCCTCGTTTCGTAGAGGTTACAGATCATGCGGACCAGACGGCCGATCTCCACGCCGCTGGGATCAACCTCGCCGCCGAGTCGTTGCACCATCTCACGCACCGCGCCGCCGTGATCGAACTTCGTCTCGTTCAACACCCGCTCCTTCGCGCATCCGGTCAAAAAACGCAACGCCCGGAAGCATACTCCCGGGCGCCGCAAAACGATGGTAAGAGAGGTTCCGAATCGTCACACGTCGAACTATTCAACTTCGTATAGCTTCGTCTGTGTTGGTCATGGCCGTGGGCGCCGGCCACCTACTGCGCTGCCGTCACCCTTCGCAGCGCGTCGGCAAGCACCATCACTCCCAGCCGCCACTCTTCGATCTCGACGCGCTCTTCGGGCGTGTGATCCAGGCGGCTGTCGCCGGGCCCGTAGGCCAGGATGGGACAGCCCCACACCGGCCCGACGACGTTCATGTCGCTTGTGCCGGACTTATTAAGGAAGGTCGGCTCCCCGCCGTTCGAGCGCACGGAGGCGACGAGTGACCGCACCAGCTCGTTGTTCTTCTCCGCGCGGAACGCCTGCTCCTCGCCGCTGAAGCGGAACGTGCCCACGCCGTCCGCGCTCACGAGCAACTGCTTCAGCGTGTCCGGCGGCATACTCAGCGGCAGGCGGAAGCCGAGGCGCATCTCCGCGACCTCCAGCATGCCGTCGTCGCCCGACGCAAAATGGCGCAGGGAAGGCTGCACCTGTTCCCACGTCCGGTCTCGGCCTGTATTCAACTCCTCGACCAACTCCTGGACGCGACGCCAGTAGGCGAAAGCAAGCTCAGGCGCACCCGCGGCCGGCCCGGCCGTGTGCGACATCATGCGCTGGAACTCGACGTCGGCCAGCAGCCGGCCCTTGTATCCCAGCGCCATGCGCTGCCAGCCGGTCGGCTCGCCGATGACGCACAAATCGGGCTTGCGCCGCGCGGCGAGATACCGGGCCCCCTTCGACGATGCACTCTCCTCCTCGACCGCGCCGGCAACGACGATGCGCCAGCCCGGCTGCGGCCCGACTATCGCGGCCGCGGCCGCGAAGGCGGCGAGCGGCCCCTTCGCGTCGACCGCGCCGCGTCCGTAGAGCCTGCCGTCGCGCTCGGTGACTTTGGGGAAGCCGCGCACGGTGTCGATGTGGCCGAGCAGGATGAGCTCTCGCTTAGGCCCGGCGCCCGATCCTTCGAGCACGCCGACCGCGTTCCCCGCCCCGTCGCGGTGCGCGGCGAAGCCCTGGCGCTGTAGCCACTTGACGAGGTGGCAGACCGCGGGCATTTCCTGGCCGGAGGGCGAGCGGATCTGGAGCAGTTCGCGCAGCAGCGTCAGGCCGCTGGCAAGCAGGGCTTCGGGGGCGGGGGAGTTGGAGATGGACGCCGTCATGCCGACCTCGCTTTGCGGGTGATAGACCTGTGACGCACCCTTGCGCAACGGCGATCGACCATGATCAGCGCCCATCAGTGGGAGCAGGATACACATAGCGCAAGTTGCCACGCCAGCGAAGCTGGCGCAACTTGCGCTACAAGGCTACATTGTCGCCCAGGAAGGCTGGGCCGCGGAAGTCGCGCGGGTCGACGCGCGCAGAATGTCGCAGACGGCGGCGGTCACCTGTTGCGTCGTGGCCATGCCGCCGAGGTCCGGCGTCGTGAGGCCACCGCGAACGGTGGCCTGGACTGCGCGGCGGAGATTGGCCGCGGCCGCCGGCTCGCCAACGTGGTCGAGCAGCATGGCCGCGCTGATCATCGCGCCGATCGGATTGGCCGCGCCGCGGCCCGCAATGTCCGGCGCGCTGCCGTGCACCGGCTCGAACACCGCGACCCGCCCGGCCCCAACGTTGCCGGAAGGCGCGACGCCGAGTCCGCCGACGAGGCCAGCAGCGAGGTCAGACAGGATGTCGCCGAACATATTCGTCGTGACGATCACGTCGAAGCGGCTCGGGTCGCGCACGAGCCACATCGCGGCCGCGTCGACGAGCATCTCGTCCACCTCGACGTCGGGGTAGCCCTTTGCGATGTTCAGGCAGCACTCGCGGAACAAGCCATCGGTGACCTTGAGCACGTTAGCCTTGTGAACAATGGTGACTTTCGCGCAGCGGCCGCTGCAGTCGCGTTGCGCCGCGCGGCGGCGCGCTTGCTCGAACGCCACACGCGCGATCCGCTCGCTGCCCCGCCGCGTGATGACGCGCTCGGCAATGGCGGTGTCGCCCTCGCGGCGTTCGCGGCCCGAGTAGAGGTCCTCGGTATTCTCGCGCACGATCAGCAGGTCCAGCGCGCGTGCGCTGGCGACCAGCGGCGCAGCCGGTCGCAGGTTCGCGTAGAGGTCGAACTCCTTGCGGAGCGCGAGGATCGGGCTGCGGTAGGTGACGGGCTGGCCGCTGTGGGTCCGGACGCCGGCTTCCCCTGTCGTGGGCGACTGCGTTGCGCCAAACAGGGTGGCGTCCGCAGCCTTGACCGCGCGCAGCGTTTCTTCAGGCAGCGCGGAGCCGGTGCGGACGAAACAGTCCCACCCCGCGCGCGCGTTGAGAAAGCGGACAGCGGGCAGGGCGGTGGCAATGGCCTGCGCGGCCGCGGGCACAACCTCGCGGCCGACGCCGTCACCGGGAATGAGGCAAATCGTAGTCATTTCGCGATCTCCGAAGATGCGGGCGCGCCGGAAACGCGCGCTCGAAGCATGGGCAGAAGCCCGCCGGCCTGGAGGATGGCAGAGACCGAAGGGGAAAGGGGCGGGAAGGAAAATTCGCGCTCGCCGGCGGAGCCTGCAGAGCAGCGCACCACGCATCGTTCCGGGTCGACGGTCACAGCCTCTCCGGGCTGGATGGCCGCAACCGCCTCCGGGCAGACGATGGGGAGGAGGCCGTTGTTGACGGCGTTGCGAAAGTAGATCCTTGCGAAACTTCGCGCAATTATAAACCGGATTCCGGCCGCGCGCAAGCACAAGACAGCCTGCTCGCGGCTGCTCCCGCACCCCCAATTGCGCCCGCCGACAATCACGTCGCCGGACTGAACGTCCGCGGCGAAGGCCGGATCGAGGTCCTCCAGCGCATGGCGGGCCATCTCCGCCTCTTCCTTAATGGTGTACGTATACTTGCCAGGGAAGATCACGTCGGTGTTGACGTCGTCCCCGTATACCCACGCTCGTCCCATACTGCTCCTTTTCAACACAAAGACACGAAGACACAACGACACCTTTCACGAAGTCGAAGCCTGGGTTCTTCGTGTCATTGTGTTATTCAAGCTCTTCCGGGCCGGCGATCCGGCCGAGCACCGCGCTCGCGGCGACGACCTGCGGACTGGCGAGGTAGATGTCTGCCTCGGGGTTGCCCATGCGGCCGCGAAAGTTGCGGTTCGCCGTGCTGATGACCGTCTCGCCGCTGGCGGGGATGCCGAGATGATTGCCCATGCAGGGGCCGCACCCCGGCACGCCCAGCATCGCGCCGGCTTCCAGGAATGTCTGGACATAACCGGCGGCCAGCGCGTCCTGGAGCAC
>JALOOB010000044.1 GCA_025454635.1 Anaerolineae bacterium | reverse complement strand
CGGCGGCGATCCAGTCCGATCACCTGCACGTCGATCTCGTCCCCAATGTTGACGACGTCCTCGGGCTTTTCGACGAATCCCCGCCCCATCTCCTTGACATGGAGCATGCCGTCGCGGCCCACCCCGATGTCAACGAATGCGCCGTAGCGCTCCAGGCGAGTGACGCGGCCCCGGACGGTCGAGCCTTCCTCAAGGTCGCGCAACGTCATTGTGCCCGGCTGGATCATACTGAGGCTGATCCGGTTCTTCTCCCGGTCCAGCTCCTTAATCCACACCTGGACTTTGTCGCCTTCTTTCACAACGTCCGACGGCTTGGACACGCGGCCCTGAGCCATTTCGGACACATGGACGAGACCATCACGGCCTACGCCGATGTCGATGAACGCACCGAACTCGGTGACGCGCTTGACGACTCCCTCGACTTCCTGACCCACTGCAAGTGTCTTGACGACCTTACGAGGGGGAATGTTGAGGGCGCTTCCTTCCTGCCCCACAGTGTCCCTGCTCCTTAGAGGATAAAAACTTGCGCGGCCTGCCAGCCGCAATTGCGTATTATACTAAGCCTGTAACTGCGTGTCAAAAGCCATACGCCCCTTTAAACGCACGTCCGGGGGTTCCGTTGCGGGCTGTTAACCACTAAGAACCAAAGAAACGAAGGTTCACGAAGAACCTCTTTGTGAGCCTTCGGTTCCTTGTGCCCTGGTGGTGAAAAAGCTATAATAGAAGACATGACCCAACAAGAAGCGCTGGACCTGATCAAGCAGTTATTGAAGGCGAAGGATGAGGACGAGTTGATGCAGTTGGTGAGTCTCCACCTGTCCTCGCTCGACGGGACGTTCTTCAGCACGGCGGACGCAGCCGTGCGCCAACTCGAACGCGATGGCAAGACGGGCGCCGCAAACGCCCTACGCGGGCTGACCGACCGCATGTTGCGCATGAAGACGTTGATATAAGATGGCCGAACAAGTCAAACTGCTGCTTTCGTTCAACATCCGGCCCGGACACGAGAACGCATACCGCCGTTTCGTGCTCGAGGAATTTCTCCCGAAGGCCCAGGAGTTGGGCTTGACCCCCACCGACGCGTGGCACACCGCCTACGGCCGCTACCCATCGCGCCTCATCGGCTTCGTTGCGGACGATCTGCACTCGGTGCACCGGGCGATGGACTCGGACGAGTGGAAGTCGGTGATGAAGCGGCTGGAGGGGTACACCGGCGACATGACGCGCCGCGTGGTGAAGTTCAAGGGCGGTTTTCAGTGGTAGCCCCGCACGGCTAACCACGAAGGCACAAAGAACCGAAGGGCCGCTAAGGATACCTTGCGAACCTTCGGTTCTTCGCGCCTTCGCCGTGAAAGGCCCGCCTACCCTCTCGCTGCCTTCGCAAACGCCCGCGCAAACTCTGCCGGATCACCCACCACGTTATAATCCGCAAACGGCACGATCGGTGCGCCCGCATCCGCCTGCGCTGCCACCAGGCAGCCGGCCTCCGCAACGCCCATCATGAACGACGTGTCGCCGTCCACACCGAGCGCAATGACCAGCTCCGGGCCGATCGTCTCGCCGGTCAGGCCGACCAACGACTCCTCGCCGATCCACCCCATATCGAGCGCAGTTACGTCGCCCGCAACCACCCCGCCGAGCGCATCCGCCAGCTCCATCGCCGCGGCGAACCCCGCATCATCCGTCAGCCCTTGCCCCGCCACCACCACGACGGGCGAGGTCTTCAGCGTGATTGGGCGCGCGGGCCGGTCGACCATCTCGTGCGAGGGCGGTTCCGACCACATCAACTGCGTGTCGCCGACCTCGCCCTGCCGCCACGGCTCGTTGAACGCCGCGGGCAGCAGCGCCGTCTCCATCACCGCGACGGCAGGCGCGGCGAGCAGGATGACCTGCATGCGCGCCGCGTCGTCCAGGATCGGCTGGTGCGCGACGATCCGTTGGTAGATCGGGTCGACCGCGAGGTCCGCAGCGTAGGGGCACAGGCTACCTCCCAGCGTCTGCGCCAGCCCCGGCCCGAGCGCCTTCCCCAATCGGTTGCGCGGGAGCAGGACAGCCTGCGGTTGCCGCTCGCGGAAGAAGTCCGCCAACTCGTTCACCGTCGGCATCCCGCCCGCAGTCAGCACCTTGTCCGCGCCGGCGCGAATCGCGCCCTCGGTGTCCGCACCCGCGCCGTTGCAACCCGCCAGCAGGTAGACGTACCCGCCGAGCGCATCCGCCACCACGCGGCCCTTGCCGATCAGGCGCAGCATCGCGTCGTCGATCAGACCGTCGGGCGACACCACCCACACGCCGCCGCTTTCGCCGGTCGGCTCTTCAAACGATCCGCCCATCAGGGCCTGGAGATCGGAAAGATCGAATCCCATAAGCCGCCTCCTTACAGCAGCCGCTTCCCGCGCAGAATCCCCGCGAGTTCTTCGGCTGCCTGCTCAGGCGAGCCGCCGATCACTTGCCCGCGCTGACGCTCCGCGCCGAGGACCAGACCGCCCATTTCCGCGTCTGCGGCGAGCGCCTCCTCCTCCAAGCCCATCTCCGCCGCGTTCCATGTCTCGACGTAGCCGTCGTTCCAGGCGACCGCGATGCGCGACGGATGCGGATAGCGCGGGCGCTCGGCCCCGGGGATCACCTCCGCGACGGCCGGCAGCACTACGGGCAGCCGCGTCGCCTTGCCCTCGAAGGCGGCTACCGCATAAAGGCCTGCCGGCTCCACGTCGAAGCGCAGCGCGTCCGCGATGAGCGGCCACCCGAGCGCCGCAGCCAGCCGCCCGGCGAGCGGGCCTGCCGTGTCGAGGTCGCCGCCCTGCCCGGCCAACACCAGGTCTGCGCCGCCGAGCCGCTCGACCGCAGCCTTCACAAGCGCTGTCATGGTCTTGCCCGATCGCTGACCCTTGTAGACGATCCAGACAGCTTTGTCCGCGCCCATCGCCACGGCTTCGCGCGCCGTATCCTCTGCGCTGCGACTGCCGACAACCACGGCGACGACTTCGCCCCCGCGTGCCTCGCGGATGCGCAGCGCCGCTTCCAGCGCATGCTTGTCTTCCGGCTGCGTCTGCGGACGCGCCTCGCGCAGGTCCAGTTCCTCGCGGCTCCGAGAGATTTTGACCGTCTTCGGGTCAATCCCTTGCTTCATGCAAACGACGATTCGCATCTCTCCCTCCTTAAGGCCGCACGCGGACGCCGTACGGGCGCAGCATCTGCTCGGCGATGACGATGCGCTGGATCTCGTTGGTGCCCTCGAAGATCTCGGCGATGCGCGCATCGCGCCAGGCCCGCTCGATCCAGAAGTCGCGCGTGTAGCCGAGCGCGCCATGCACCTGCACCGCGCGGTTGATCGCCCGCGCGGCCACCTCCGAGCCGAACAGCTTGCAGATCCCCGCTTCCTTCGTGTACGGCTGGTTGGTGTCAACCATCCAGGCGGTGCGGTAGACCATCGAACGCAGCGCCTCGACCTCTGATGCCGTGTCCGCGATCATCCACTGGATCGCCTGCTTCTCCGCGATGGGTTTGCCGAACTGCTGGCGGCCCGCCGCGTACTTGCACATGGACTCCAGAGCGGCCTCTGCGCCGCCGAGACACGCCGCGCCCAGGCCAAGGCGGCCCGTGTCCAGCGTCGCCATGAAGGTGACGAACCCTGCGCCGACCTGCCCGAGCACGTTGGCGGAGGGCACGACAACCTCGTCGAAGATCATCTCGGAGGTGGCGCTGCCGCGGATGCCCATCTTGTGCTCGACCGTGCCCACGGAGACGCCCGGCATTCCCTTCTCGACGATGAACGCGGTGACGCCGCCGCGCGCGCCGAGCGCGGGGTCGGTCACGGCCAGCACGGTGAACACGTCGGCAATGGGGCCGTTCGTGATGTAGATCTTGTTGCCCGTGATGACCCAGCTATTCCCGTCCTTGATCGCGCGCGTCTTGATGCCCGCCGCATCGGACCCCGCGCCCGGCTCCGTCAGGCAGAAGGCCGCGATCTTGCGCCCATTGCAGAGATCGGGCATGTACTTCTTCTTCTGCTCTTCGGTGCCCCCGAGGTACAGCGCCATGACGCCGATACCGATGTGCGCGCCGATCAGCGTGGCCGTCGAAGTGCAGACGCCGCCCATCGTCTCCATGAGCAGGCAGTAGCCCATCTCGCCCAGCCCGCCGCCGCCGTACTTGGTCGGGAAGGGGATGCCGAGCAAGCCATTCTCGCCCAGCTTTCGGACCACGTCCGGGTCAGGCCAGCCTTCGGCGTCCATCTTCTTCGCCTTCGGCCGCACTTCGGTTTCGGCGAACTCCTTCAACATCTCTTTGAAAAGCTGCAAATGCTTCGGAAGCGTAAAATCCATCTCATGCCTCCACAGGGACGGTCAACACAAAGACACGATGGCACACAGACATCTTTGTGTCATTGTGTCGTCGTGTTATTCAAGGCTTCACCTTGACACCCAGCGGGCCGAGCAGGCCACCCGCGATCACCAACTGCTGCATCTGCGACGTGCCCTCGACGAGCTCCATTGCCCGCGCGTCGCGGTAGTAGCGCTCGATAGGGTAGTCCGCGATGAAGCCCGCGCCGCCGTGGACCTGCAGCATCTTGTTGGTCACGTCGCCCGCCATGCGGCCGGCAAACAGCTTCGCCATCGCGGCCTCTTGCGAGAAGGACTGCCCCCGGTCCGCCAGCCACGCCGCATGACGCACAAGCCACTGCGCGGCCTGCACCTGCGTGTAGGCGTCGGCCAGATACATCTGGATCGCCTGCTTGTTGGCGATGGCGGTGCCGAACTGCGAGCGCTCGGTCGCGAACCGCGTTGCCAGCTCGACCGCCTTGCGTCCGACGCCGACCGCGGCCGCGGAGATGCCCACCCGACCGTAGTCCAGCGTCTCCAGCGCGATCTTGTAGCCCGCGCCCTCGCCGCCGAGCAGATTGCTCGCCGGGACGCGCGCGCCCTTCAGGTAGAGCCGGTTGATCTGCGCGCCGCGCAGACCGAGCGTCTTTTCGCGTCCGCCGAGAACCACGCCGTCCGCCTCCGCAGGCACGACGAACGCGCTGATGCCTTTAGCGCCCACAGTCGGGTCGGTCGCAGCGAAGATGATGTAGACGCCCGCCGCGCCTGCGTTGGACACCCACGTCTTCGAGCCGGTCAGGACGTACTGGTCGCCCTCCCGGCATGCGACGGTGCGGAGCTTCGTCGGGTCGCTGCCCGCGCCGCTCTCGGTCAGCGCGAACGCGCCGATGCGATCGCCCATGACCATGTCCGGCACGTAGGTTTCCTTCGCCTCCTCCGTGCCGTGCTTGACGAGGGTGCGGAGAGCCAGGACGTTGTGGACGTGAAGGGTCAGGGCGGTGGAGGCGCATTCGGCGGCCATCGCCTCGACGAGCAGCGTGTAGGTCGTGAAATCCAGCCCTGCGCCCCCGTAAGGCTCTTCGGGCGCAAACGCGCCGAGGAAGCCCTGCCCGGCGGCCCGCTTGATCAATTTCGCGGGGAACTCTTCCTTCTTGTCGACCTGGTCCGCAACTTTGGCGACCTCTTTGGTCGCAAAGTCGCGAAACAGCTTCTGGAACATCTGCTGTTCCTCGGTCAATACGAAGTCCATGGCAGCTCCTTTCCGATACGACTCCTGGCTCCCTAACCACAAAGAATCAAAGACACGAAGTTCCACAAAGACCTCAGGAATAGCTTCGTGACCCTTTGCTTCTTTGGTCCTTGGTGGTTAGCTTTCCTCCACGGGCGCGAGAACTTGCGCGTCCTGACAGTGATGGATCAGGTCGGCGAGGAACGCGCGCGTCCGCTCGATGCGCGCGGGATCGCCCACCTGCGTCACGGTCCCGGCCAGGCCGGTCAATTCGCGGAAGGTCATCCGCACCATGCCCAGGTTCACCGCGGCGAGGCGGCCCATCAGCTCCTCCCACCCCTGCGCGACCAGTGGGTTGGCGTGGTTGTGGATGCGCAGGGCCACTTGCGCCGCGGGCGAACGTCCAAGATTCTGCGGCACCGGCTCGTTCAGCCGCTTGCCGGCAATCGCAAAGTAGTAGCTCGCCATCGGATTGACGAGCCGCTGGATACGCGGCCACACGCAATCAGCCTCCTGCGCCAGCCCGAAGAAGGCCAGGTAAAAGGGCACGGCCTCTCCGTAGTTGCCCGAGACGAAGGCGTAGCCGGCTTTGACCGAGCAGTAGCTGGCGAGGTACCACTTGAGGTCGTCGAAGCCCGCGCGCGGCTGCCCGGTCTTCACCGCGTCGAGCTGGATGCGCGCGGCCTGCAGGTAGCGCTGCGCGCTGCCGGCGAAGTCCTTCTGGCGCAGGTCTGACGCTTCGCGAAACAGGCTCTCGGCCAACGAAACGGTGGGCTCGCCCGCGGGCAAGCTCACCTTGTTCAGGCTGGCCGTTGCCGTGGCCAGCTCCTCACGCGCCAGGAGCCGGTCAATCAGGTTGATTGCGATGTTGCAGCCACCATCGGTGCGCGCCATCATGCCCTTTGCCGTGAGCTGCTCGCAGAGGTCCAGCACGCGTTCCGGCCCGGCGCCTACGCCATAGAGCACGGGCGCGAGCGTCTCCGCATCGACCGGAACGCCGCCCTCGACCAGGCGGAGCACGTAGACGCAGTCGCACGCGGGGCCAAGCAGGTCGAGGCTCAAGGATGCCGCGTCGAGCAGGGGCGCATCGCTGCCCGCCTGGCCGCCTTCGTAGCGCAACGCGTCGCTCATAACGAGCAGGCGCATGACCTCCTGCACCGCGACCTTCTGGGTGAGCGCGTTCTCCGCATCGTAGCGGTCCTTCAGCATGTCGGCGGCCTGGCTCAACGAGATGGGCTGGGGCGCGGACTGCAGCGCGTGGAGAAAATCGGCGAGCACCTGCTGCCGGGTGCTGTGGTCGATCACGCGCAGGCCGGCCTCACGCAGGAAGCTCCGCGCGCGCTGGCCGGGATCGATGTCCGATGCGGGCTTGACGATAGCCGGTGCGTTGATCTCGACAAGGGCGGGCTGCGGAGCGGCCGGAGGATCTCCGGGCTTACGCAATTTTACATAAAGCTGCATGTCGACTTCCTGCAGCACGACCATATGAGACTGGCCTTCGAGGAAGGTGCGGAACTGCTGGTAGCCGTAGTTGGCCTCGTTGAAAGACGAGTCGAGGCTGAGCATGATCTGCTTGAGCCGCCCCGCGAAGACGGGCACCTCGCCCTTTTGCTCGGCAGCGACGAGCGCGCGACGCAGGAGTTCGCGCGGATCGGGCAGTTGCAACTCGTCCGCGATATCGGCCATTTCCTCGCTGATTAGCGTTTCGTAGAAGATGAACTCGTCGCAAGCGCGGCGGAGCAGGTCGCTGGTCGCCGAGTGCAGGCCGATGCCAATTGTGTACTTGCCGTAGTCGCGTAGCTTGTGGATCAACTCGGTGAAATCGCTGTCGCCGGAGACGATGGCATATACATCGATGTTGGGCCGGGTGAAGACGGCCTCCATCGCGTCGATGGCGAGGCGCACGTCCGCGCGATTCTTCTGCTGGATGCCGACGGAATAAAGCTGCAACAGGTCGACGCCGTTCTCGAGCATCGGCCGGCGGTAGCGATGAAAGCGGCCCCAGTCGCCATAAGCGCGTTTGATCAGCAGGCGACCGCGCGAGCGGAGCAGATCGGTGACGGCAGTGACGTCAAAATCGCCGTAATTCGCTTCTGCAGAGGTAGCGACGTTCTCAAAATCCATAAAGACCGCAATTTGCGGCCCGTCCAGGCGCATTTCCATTTGAAGGGTCCTTTTGCTGCGCGCCCGGCTGCGCTTCAGCCGAGCGCGCAAGTTAACGCATTAGCTATCCGTAAACTTCGGCTGGCGCTTTTGCACGAAAGCCGAGATCCCTTCCATCAGGTCGTGGCTGCCCACCAGCCCCAGGAACTGCTTCGTCTCGAACTCGAGACCCTGTTCCAGCGGCATCTCGCCGCCCTGCACCACGGCAGTCATGGCCGCGCCGATCGCCAGCTTGCTCTTGGCGGCGATCTTCTTCGCCAGGCCCATCGCCTCGTGCATCACCTGACCCGCGGGCACGACCTTGTTCGCCAGCCCCAGGCGGAACGCCTCCTGCGCGTTGATCATGTCGCCGGAGAGGATCAACTCCAGCGCCTTGCCCTGGCCCACGACGCGCTGGAGCCGCTGCGTGCCGCCCCAGCCGGGGATCAGGCCGAGGTTGGTTTCGGTGAGGCCGACGCGGGCGCGGTCCGCCATGATGCGGATGTGGCACGCGAGCGCGAGTTCGAGGCCGCCGCCGAGCGCGACGGCGTTGATCGCCGCGATGACCGGCTTAGGCGAGCACTCGATTTTCTTGTAGAGCGTCTGCGCGCGGCGGATCGCTTCGTGCGCCAGATCGAGCTTGCCGGAAGAAAAGACCTCCGCGGCCTCCTTCAGGTCGAGCCCGGCCACAAATGCGAACTGGCCCGCGCCGGTGATGATGATCACCTTAACCTGGTCGTTCGCAAGCAGCTCGTCGAACGCGGCATCCATCTCGGTCAGCGTCTGCCCGTCGAACGCGTTCGCCGGTGGATGGTCAATGGTGAGGACGCCGACGCGGTCCTCCACGGTCACTTTCAGATTCGAGTATTCAGCCACAGCATGACTCCTTCCAGGCTTGCATTCACTATCGGCGATCAGCCCCATTCATGGGGCGCCGCTCAGTAGCCCGGGCATTTATGTCCGGGCGGTGTGTCGCCCTACGCGTATTCGTGAAAACCGCGGCCGGCCTTGACGCCCAGATGTCCGGCGCGCACCTTTGTCTTGAGCAGACGCGCGGGCCGGAAGCGCTCGCCGTACTGCTGGAACAACTCCTCCAGCCCCTCCAGCACGCAGTCCAGCCCCATCTCGTCGGCGATCGCGAGCGGTCCCTTGCGCTCGCCCTGGTAAGTGATGCCTGTGCCTGCGATCATCGCCATGTCGATGTCGGGCGCGGTGGCGATATGCTCCTGCAGGGCCAGCACCGCCTCGTTGATCATCGGGTAGACCAGCCGCTCGACCGTGAACTTGCTGTTGCCCGCCTTCGGGAATGCGGCAAGCAACTCCTTAACCGGCTCGTCCGACTCGTCGCCGTAGCCGTAGAAACCCTTGCCGTTCTTCTCGCCCAGGCGGCCGGCCTTGACCAACTCGTAGAAGAATTTGGCCGGCTCCATGCGCGGGCCGTACTCCGAGTAGAGATACTCGCCCACATACTGGCAGACGTCGATGCCGAGCATGTCCATGAGCGTGAACGGGCCCATGGGCATCCCGAATTCGGTCAGCTTCTCGTCGATTTCGGTGGCGTCGGCCGCGCCCTCCTGGAGCGCATAGGTCGCTTCGTTGAGATACGGCATCAGGAGACGGTTGACGAGGAAGCCGGGGCATTCCTGCACGACGACCGCCAGCTTGCGCAGCGACTCGGTGAACATCACGACGTCGTCGATGGTGTCCTGCGTCGTCTCGAGGCCGGGGATGATCTCCACCAGCTTCATGACGTGCGCCGGATTGAAGAAGTGCATGCCGATCACCTTGCCGGGTCGCTTCGTCGCGGCGGCCATCTCGCTGATCGACAGTGCCGAGGTGTTGGACGCGAAGATGGTCGTCTCGGGCACGACCTCTTCCAGATCGGCCAGCACCCGCTTCTTAATGTTCATCTTCTCCGGCACAGCCTCGATGACGATGTCCACGTCACTGAAGCTGTCGTAACTCAGCGTCGGCTCGATGAGCGCCATCTTGCTCTCCATCTCGCCCGCACTCATCTTGCCCTTGTCCACCCGGCTCTGGTAGATCTCCCGGATGGTCTCCATGCCCTTGTCGAGCATCTTCTGGTCGACGTCCTTGAGCACGACCGGCAGACCACTGAAGGAAATGACCTGCGCGATCTCGCCGCCCATCGTGCCCGCGCCGACGACTGCCGCCTTAAAGATATACATGCCAACCCCCTTCTTTACGATGGCAGACTGAAGATTGAAGATTGAAAATACGCCAGCCGATCTTCAATCTTGAATCTTCAATCCTAGATTCGTTCCACGATCACGGCCGCGCCCTGGCCGCCGCCGACGCACAGCGTCGCGCCGCCGTAGCGCGCGTTCCGCCGCGCCATTTCGTGCAGCAGGGACACCACAATGCGCGCGCCGGATGCGCCGACCGGGTGCCCGAGCGCGATCGCGCCGCCGTTGACGTTCGTCTTTTCGAAGTCCCAGCCGTGGCCGTCGGACTGCATCGACTTCGCCACGCCGAGCACTTGCGCGGCGAACGCCTCGTTGATCTCGACCAGGTCAAGCTGGTCG
Source organism: Anaerolineae bacterium (assembly GCA_025454635.1). GTDB lineage: Bacteria > Chloroflexota > Anaerolineae > CG2-30-64-16 > CG2-30-64-16 > JALOOB01. The sequence continues at coordinate 9,899 of JALOOB010000044.1, read as the reverse complement.
TACTTGAGTCCGGCCCGCTTCAGCGCCTTGGGCAGCGCGGTGGCCGGGCCGAGGCCCATGTACGCCGGGTCGAGCCCGGTGAAGCCGAAGCCCAGGATGCGCGCCCATGGCTTGAGCCCGAGTTTCTCCGCAGTCTCCGCCGTGCTGAGCAACATGCCCGCCGCGCCGTCGTTCATCGGGCAGGCATTCGCCGGCGTCACCGAGCCGCCCTTCTTGAAGACGGTCGGGTAGAGCGCCGCCTTCTGAACCGTCAGGCCTGGGTTGATGCTCTCGTCCTGCGTGATCGTCTCCTTTGCGACTTCCTGCCCCGCGGCCTTCTTCACCACCTCGACGGGCACGATTTCGTCCTTGAACTTGCCCATGCGCGTCGCCATGAAGGCCTTCTTGTGACTTTGCACCGCGTACTGATCCTGCTCCTCGCGCGTGACGCCGCAGCGCTCCGCGACGTTCTCCGCAGTGCCGCCCATGATGAGGTTGCAGGTCGGGTCAGTGAGCCCCTCCCACAGCGCATCCGTGAACTCCGCATGGCGCAGCTTGAGGCCCCAGCGCGCGCCCTTCACCACGTAGGGGATCGCGCTCATGTTTTCCGTGCCGCCCACCAGGTACAGGTCGCCGTCCTCGGCCTGAATCGCGTTGAACGCGCTATGCATTGACTCCATGCCCGATGCGCAGTTGCGTTGGACCGTGTAAGCCGGGACTTCCTGCGGAATGCCCGCGTACAGCGCAGAGACGCGCGCAATGTTGGCTGCCTCCGAGGGCATGCCGATATTCCCGAAGATCACTTCGTTGAGGCGACCGGCTTCCACGCCGGAGTCCGTGATAATCCGCTGCATGATGATCTTCGCCAGGTCGTAGGCCGGCACGGTCTTCAGCGCGCCGCCGAAGCTGCCAATGGCCGTCCGCACCGGGTTGCTAATGACGACTTCCTTCATCCCATCATCTCCTTTTCAGACTCGTTGGACGCGCCAGTGGGCTGCCCGGAAGGCGGCGCACCTTCGGCGCATGTAAGACCTTTCAGCAAGAGTTCGAGCGTTGCGTGGTAGAGGCCCGGCAGGTCGGTGGCTACCATCGACCGCCGGATCGGATGCGAAAGGAGCGCGAGCGAACCGTTGAGGCCCGCCCAGAGGACTGCCGCAGCCTGGCGCGCGTCGCGCGCGGCGAACATTCCCAGCGCCATGCCATCCGCGATTACCTGGGCAACCAGGTCGAGGGTGTAGCTCGACGCGTCGAGTATCAGTTGATTTCGTTGCGGCGAAAGGTCGTTGCCCAGGTCGCCGCCGTCAAAGGCGGTCAACAGGCGATAGAAGTCCGGGGAGCGCTGCGAAAAGAGCAGGTAGGCGTCGGCCATGGCGCGCAGTTGGCCGTCGGGCTGGAGGATGGAGTGAGCTTCAATTGCAGATGTGAGCTGGCTGCGCAGATCGGCCAGGGCGAGCAGGACGAGGTCCGCGAGGATGGCCTCTTTGTTTTCGAAGTAGAGGTAGATGGTGCCCTTGGCCACCTCCGCGCGCTGCGCGATCTCGTCGACGGTGGCGCGGCGGAACCCCTGCTGGGCAAAGACCGCGCGCGCGGACAGGAGGATATCATTCCTTCGCCGGGCCCGATCCTGTTCCCTGCGGTCCTGCGTTGCCATCATCACCTCTCCACTCGCCAACACGCCAACAACATCGTCAATCGTCGCGAACCCGCGTCGCCATCATCGCGGAAGGGAAGGAGGAAGTCTGTGAAGATTATAACAGAAGATGGTTTCTGCGGGAACTGACCGGCGGTCAGTTACTGACTGAGGATCAGTATAACGCGACGCGTCATGACTTGTCAAGCCTTGCGCGCTATTTGCGCCAAACTCGTCAAATGCAATCTTCCTCCGCTGCTTCTTTGGCCGGAGTTATGTGCTAAAAGTCACACTATTCGCCGAGATTGGATTGCCCATGACTTCGTTTTGCCCAAGCCGGCGCATACGATCAGGTTGCGGACCGGTGGGTCGAAAGAGCGCCGTCTTTCCGCAGGAGGTGACAAACATGGCGCAACTTGCTGCGCGGTTTGACCGCGTTGATCGTAATATCGTCCGGTGGCTGGCGCGTTACAGCGTAACCCTGCTTCGCATCGGGATGGGGGTTGTCTTTGTATGGTTTGGCGCGCTGAAGTTCTTCCCCGGCCTCAGCCCGGCGACCGACCTCGCGCTGCGCACCATTGACGCGCTCACTTTCGGGCTTGTGCCGCCAAACATCGCGATCATTCTGCTCGCGACGCTCGAAACCGTCATCGGGCTTGGCTTTCTGACCGGCAAATTCATGCGCGTGATCCTGGCGCTGCTCGTCTTTCAGATGGCCGGCACCGTGACGCCGCTCATCCTTTTCCCGAGCGAGACGTTTACGATCTTTCCGATCGCGCCCACGCTGGAGGGGCAGTACATCATCAAGAACCTGGTTTTGATCGCCGGGGCGCTGGTCATCGGGGCGACGGTGCGGGGAGGCCAGTTGGTGCCCGAACCGGGGCAGGTGGCTGAGCCGGCCGCGCGGGCAGGGTGAGGGCGAACCGGAAGAATTCAGCCCTTGTATTTGCGCGCGAGTCGCTCGATCGTGCCCCAACCGCGTGTCGTCGCCGGCGCGCCGAGCAGCTTTTCGAGGAAGGGGGTCGGATTGCCAAGCCCTGCGCCCACCCTCCGGCCCATACTCAAGACGACGAACGGCGTCACGCGGATCACTTCGACATCCCCGCGCGGGGAGATGAGCGGCGCCTGCAGCCGGGCAAGACTCTCATCCGACATGAAGGTCGCGTTGAACTCATGCGGGTTCTCATCCTCGCGCCCGGCGAACGGCTTCTCTTCGGCCATGGCGACCAGCGGCTCCAGCTCAATCGTAAAGGCCGGCTCCTTCAGTCCGCACGTCCCCGCCATGATCCGTCCCGCGCGCTCGACGACTTCCCGCGCGACTGTGAGCGACTCTGCCGCAAAGACGACCGTCCCGTTGGTCTGAAACGACTGCGGCGCGCCGGCGCCTGCCGCTGCCAGCGAATCCTCTAACTGCGAGCGCGTCGGGCTGCGCGGCTGGCCGAGGTTGACGTTGCGATAGAAGGTCGCGTAGAGTGTCATCGTCGTCTCATTCTGACGGCCACCACTTCGCCAAGGCTTCCTCCGGGGTGAAAACCTCGACGTCGGCGGGCGCGCGTTCACGCTGCTCGCGATCGAGGCTGATGAGGGGAACGGCGAGCACGCGCGCAAGCGCAAGAAAGATGGAGTCAGCCCCCTTCACGCCTTGCAGCACGGCTATTTCGCCGGCCTCATCAGCCAGTAAGAGGTCCACTGGAACGAGAACCAGTCGAGACGCGCGGTAAGCCAGCACCAACTCGCGGATTCGAGCCGGCGGATACCGCTTGCGTTGCAGGGCGCTCATCACCTCGGGAATCAGCAGCGTAGGAACAATGACTTCCACGCCCTGCGTTTCAAGCGCTCGTATCAGCGTTCTTGCGGCCTGGTGATTCGGTTCATGATGGAGCGTTGCCGCAGCTATGACGCTGGTATCGATTGCGATCCTATCATGTCTCATGAATCCTCGCGATCCTTGAACAACTGCTCCAACACACTGCCTGCATTAGGGTTTTCCTCTTCCATCAGCCGCCCGATCTCCTCGATCCGCGCCCACCACCCACCAGCGGTTGCGGGCTCTGTCTCCGGCGCCCCAGCTAACGGCACGATCATGGCGACTGGCTTCCCGCGGTGCGTTATGACGTACTCGGCCCGCTCCTCGCGCACCGCGCGCACGATCTCCGAGGCCATTCCCCTGTGGTAAAATGCGCCCCATGCCGATACGAGTCCTCGCGCCCGAAGTCGCCAACCAGATCGCCGCCGGCGAAGTCGTCGAGCGGCCCGCGTCTGCCGTCAAGGAGTTGATCGAGAACAGCCTCGATGCGGGCGCGACCGAGATACGGGTCGAGGTGCGCGAAGGGGGGCGGCGGCTGATCCGGGTACAGGATGACGGCTGCGGCATCCCTGCGGACGAGATCGGGACCGCGTTTCTCCGCCACGCGACGAGCAAGATTAATGATGCGGCTGACCTGGAACGCATCACTACGCTCGGGTTCCGTGGGGAAGCTCTCGCCAGCATCGCGGCGGTGGCGCATGTCACGCTGCTCTCACGCGCCGCAGGGGAGGACGCGGGCGCGCTGATCCGGCTGGCAGAGGGGCGGGAGGTCGAACGCAAGATTGCAGGCGCGCCGCCCGGCACGTCGATTACGGTCGAGCATCTCTTCGCCAACGTGCCGGCGCGGCTCAAGTTCCTGAAGCAGCCCGCCACCGAAGCCGCGCACATCCAGCAGGTCGTGACCCGCTATGCGCTGGCGTATCCCGAGCGGCGTTTCTCCCTCGTGTCGGACGGCAGGTTGCTGTTCCAGTCGACCGGTTCCGGCAAGCTGTTCGACGCCTTGGCGAAGGCGTACGGGCTGGACACGGCGAAGCAGATGATCGCTCTCGGCGAAGAAGGGGGCCGGGTCACCGGCTATGCGGGCGTCCCCGCGCTTCACAGGGGCAGCCGCAGCTACATTACGCTGTTCGTCAACCGGCGCTGGTTCCAGGACACGTCGATCGCCTACGCGGTGGTCCAGGCGTATCACACTCTGCTCCCCGTCGGTCGCTATCCCGTTGCGGTCCTCTTTCTCGACGTCGACCCGGGCGACGTCGACGTCAACGTGCACCCCACCAAGGCGGAGGTGCGCTTTCGCGAACCGAACGTCATTTTCGGCGCGGTGCAGAAGGCCGTTCGCCGCGCGCTGGTGGAGAATGCGCCGATCCCGGAGGCGGGCGCAGCCGCAACTGCGCTGCCGGGCGCGTGGCCGCATGAATCCGGAGCGCCCGGCGACGACCCGCTGCGCGCATGGACCGAGCGTCGCGAGGCCCTCCTGAATGCCGGCCGGGGCGCGCAGACGCCGATGCCTCTGCCGGGAGCCGAGGACGAGTATCCCTATCCCGGCCCGCGCGCCGAACCGTCGCAACTGGAGGCGCCCGGCCCGGCCTTCATCGGGCAGGAGACGGCCTCGTCTGCCCGCCTCATGCCCATCCTGCGCGTGGTCGGCCAGCTTGCCGCCACGTACATTGTCGCGGAAGGCCCGGACGGGATGTACCTGATCGACCAGCACGCGGCGCACGAAAGGGTCCTCTACGAGCAAATGCTGGCCGAACGCGCGCAGCAGCAGCTCGCGGTCCAGCCGCTCCTCGAACCTGCGGTCCTCGACCTTTCGCCGGAAGTGGCCGCGCTGGCCGCCGATGCGCTCCCGCAGCTCGCGGAGCTGGGCGTTGCTCTCGAACCGTTCGGCGGGGCATCGTATCTGCTGCGGAGCGTGCCCGCGATCCTTGCGCGCGAGAGCCAGCCGGAACGGGCGGTGATCGAGATCCTCGACGGCCTTTCTCGCCAGGAGGACGTGGTGGACGCCACCGCGGAAGCGCGCCTGATCACGCTTGTCTGCAAGCGCGCGGCGGTGAAAGGCAACACTCCCATGTCGCTCCCCGAGATGCAGGAGCTCGTCCGCCGCCTGGAGGGCTGCCGGTCGCCGCGCACCTGTCCGCATGGCCGCCCGACGATGGTTTACATGAGCGGGGCGGAGCTGGCAAAGCAATTCGCGCGCATCTGAGCCAGCCTCACCACGAAGGATCGAAGACGCAGAGGGTCACAACGGTCTTTAGTTTGCTTCGTGTAGCTTCATTTCTTTGATCCTTAGTGGTTCGCGGTTATAATGGTCATAACGAGTAACGAGCAAAGGGCGGAACGCAGTTGTCGCGGCATGCGCTGCGGCGACACTATCGGTTCCGCCTTTTCCTGGTTACTCGTTAGATGTTTGCGGAGGTTATTCCCTTGGCCGAAGAATTGATCGTCACCACCACCCCGCGCGACGACCATCAGCTTGACCTGACGATCGAGCTGGGCCCCGAGCGCACCGAGCAAGCGCTCCAGCGCGCGGCTCGCCTCGTTTCCAAAAAGGCGAAGATCCCCGGCTTCCGGCCCGGCAAAGCGCCGTTCGCCACCGTCGTTCGCATGTACGGCAAGCCGGCCCTTCTCGGCGAGATCGTGGATGACCTGGGACAGGAAGTCTACACCGAAGTGCTAGGTCAGGGTCAGATCGAGCCGTACGGCCAGGCTGCGCTCGAAGACGTCGAGCTTGATCCGGCGATCAAGTTTAAGCTGATCGTGCCGCTGCGCCCCACGGTGGACCTGGGGGATTACAGCGACCTGCGGGTGGAAGCGCCGGTGGTCGAGGTGGGCGATGCGGACGTGGACGCGTTGCTCGAGCAGGCGCGCAACGCGCGCGCAGCGCACGAGGTTGTCGAGCGGCCCGCAGAGCTGGGCGACCTGGTGAAGGTCGATATCGTGGGCTCCGTCGGCGAAAACACGATTATGGACAACCAGGACTGGGAATTGACCCTCCGCGGCGAGTCCGGCTGGCTGCCCGGCTTCGACGAGGCTTTCGTCGGCCTGAAGGCCGGCGACGAGAAGGAATTCGACATCACCTACCCCGAAGATTCCCTCTCGAAGTACAAGGGCCAGACCGCGCGCTTCAAGGTCAACGTCAAGGAAGTGCGCGCGAAGCTGACGCCTGAGCTAAACGACGAGTTCGCGCAGTCGCTGGGTGAATACGCCACGCTGGCCGAGTACCGCGAGAAGAAGCTCGCCGAGATCAAGCAGCAACGCGAGACCGAGGCGCAGAACAAGCTGACTGACGACGCGGTGGAAGCGCTGATCGGCCGCGCGACCCTGGCCTATCCGCCGAGCGCCGTGCATGACACGATCCATGACATGCTCCACGACATGGAACAGCGGATGCGCAACATCGGCTACACGCTGGAAGATTCGCTGCGCCTGCAGGGCAAGACGATCGAGCAGTATGAGCAGGAACTCGAGCCGTCGGCCGAACGCCGCGTGAAGGCGCAACTCGTGCTGGCAGAGTTGTTCCGCCGCGAAGGGCTCGAAGTGACCGACGCGGAAGTCGAAGCGGAACTTGACCGGATGGCCTCGCAGGCCGAGCAGGAAGAAACCCGGACGGCAATCCGCGAGGCATTCGGCACCGACCAGGGCCGCGCGGTGATCCGGCAGGACCTCCGCACCTCGAAGACCCTCGACCGCCTGCGTGCGCTCGTGACAGGGCAGGCCACGATCACGGCCGCGCCGGAGGCGACTGAAGACATACCCGTTGCCGAAACCACTGCGGCCGAGACGCCCGCGGCTGAGGCCGCTGAAAGCGCGGAATAACGCCGCGCTGAGCTCCCCCTCTCCTCCGCGGAGGGGAGGGGAGCAGCCGAACGGCCCAAACTGAATTATCCGCTACTGTGATTTGTATCGTCTTGTGGCTTAATACGCGTCGTTGGATGGGTGGCCCCGCTCGGGGCCGGTGAGAGGACGGAGTTGACTATGAGCTTTAATCCCCTGTCTCCCCAGTCGCTGATTCCGATGGTTATCGAAACGAGCGGCCGTGGCGAGCGCGCGTACGACATCTATTCCTTGCTGCTCAAGGAACGAATCATCTTCCTGGGCACGGGCATCAACGATCAGGTCGCCAACGTCATCGTGGCGCAGTTGCTGTTCCTCGACCGGGAAGACCCGGAGAAGGACATCCAGCTCTATATCAATTCGCCTGGCGGACAGGTCTATTCCGGCATGGCAATTTATGATACAATGCAGTTGATCCGGGCGCCAGTGAGCACCATCGCTGTCGGCGTAACGGCCAGCTTCGGCACCGTGCTGCTGGCCGCGGGCACGAAGGGTAAGCGCTATGCGCTCCCGCACGCGACCATCCATATGCACCAACCGCTGGGCGGCGCGCAGGGCCAGGCGACCGAGATCGAGATCCAGGCGCGCGAGATCCTGCGCCTCAAGGCGGAATTGAACGAGATTCTCGCCCGGCACACCGGCCAGCCGGTGGAGCGTATCGCGGAAGACACCGACCGCGACCGCTACATGACCGCAGATGCGGCCAAGACCTACGGCCTGTTGGACGAGGTCCTGCATCCTGTGGAGCTACAAGGGGCAAAGAAGTAAGTGGCAAGCAGGTCAAGGGTGGACGTCGAGCGCTGTTCGTTCTGTCATCGCGACCAGAGCCAGGTTCGCCGCCTCATCGCGGGGCCCGATGGAGTCTTCATCTGCGACGAGTGCGTGACGCTGTGCCAGGAAGTGCTCGAAGAAGACGGCGTTAAGGCGGAACCTTCGGCAGCGACGCCCAAGTGGCGCCTGGTCCCCCCGAAGGACATTATGGCGCAGCTTGACGAATACGTGGTGGGGCAGACGCGCGCGAAGAAGACCCTCTCCGTCGCGGTCTACAACCATTACAAGCGTATTTCCGGCGGCGCGATCCTGGACGACGTCGAGTTGGAGAAGAGCAACATCTTGCTTATCGGCCCAACCGGCTGCGGCAAGACGTTGCTCGCGCGCACGTTGGCGAAGATCCTGGACGTGCCGTTCACCATTGCGGACGCCACCGGCTTGACTGAAGCCGGCTACGTCGGCGAGGACGTGGAGAACATCCTCGTGCAGCTTCTCCACGCGGCAGAATGGGACGTCGAGCGGGCCTCAGTCGGCATCGTGTACGTCGACGAGATCGACAAGATCGCGCGCAAGAGCGGCGACAACCCGTCGATCACGCGCGATGTCTCGGGCGAGGGTGTGCAGCAGGGCCTGCTCAAGATCATCGAGGGCACGATTGCTAACGTTCCGCCCCAGGGCGGGCGCAAGCACCCGAACCAGGAATTCGTGCGGCTCGATACGCGCAACATTCTCTTCATCTGCGGCGGCGCGTTCGCGGGCCTGGAGGACATTGTGGGTCAGCGCCTCGGCGCAAAGGGCCGCGTCGGCTTTCAGACCACCGCCAATGTGCCGCGCACGAAAGAGGCGCAGACCGCCCAGAACCTCCAGCACGTCATCGCGGACGACCTGCTCAAGTTCGGCATGATCCCCGAGTTTGTCGGGCGCCTGCCGGTGACGGTGAGCGTGGAGCCGCTGGACGAGGATGCGCTTGTCTCCGTGCTGACTGAGCCGAAGAACGCGGTCGTGAAGCAGTTCGCGCGGTTGTTCGAGCTGGACCACGTCGAGCTCGTCTTCACGCCCGAAGCGCTGCGCGTCGCGGCCCGCGAGGCCATGAAGCTCAAGACGGGCGCGAGGGGGCTACGCACGATTATCGAGCGGGTGCTCCTCGACGTGATGTACGAGATCCCGTCGCACCCTGAGGTGACCAAGTGCGTGGTGAACGCGGAGTGCATCACGCGCAGTGCGCCGCCACTGCTGGTAACAGTAGACGGCCAGGCAGTCGTCTGGGGCGACGCCTTCAGCCAGAAATCGGCATAGATCAACAAGACCGGGCTTCCGTCGGATGCCCGGTCTCTTTTCATCTCGCCCTTTATGAGACCTGGCAACTCGGGCAGACAAAGCTGCTCGTTCCGCCGGTTTTGAGCTTGGCGATGGGCGTCCCGCAACGTGGACAGGGCTCCCCTTCGCGGTAACCCACAATGATGTCTTCGACCTGAAAGCCGCCCTTCTCTCCGCGCAAGCTCACCTCATAGAACGCGCCGCCCTTTTCGAGGCTGGGCCGCAGTCCGTCCTGGATGCCCTGCCACAGCGCGTCGACTTCGTCGTCGGACAGGGTGTTGAGCTTGCGCAGCGGATGAATGCGGGCATGCCAGAGGATGTCGTGGATGTACGCGTTGCCGATGCCGGCGAGGCGCGACTGGTCAAGCAGGAAGGCCTTCACGCCGCCCTTCTGCCCGCGGGCCATTTCGCGCAACTGCCCGGCGCTCACGTCCAGCACGTTGGGTCCGAGCTTGGCGATCATCTCGTGCGCTTCGAGCGGTCCCGGCGGCAGGTAGTGCGCATACCCGAACCACCAGAAGTTGACCGAGAGGCAGCTGCCGTCGGAGAAGTCGAAGATGA
>JALOOB010000043.1 GCA_025454635.1 Anaerolineae bacterium | reverse complement strand
ATGGCGAGCGCGCACTACGCGCGCATGGGGCAGCGCGAGTGCGAAGAGATCCACCTCGCGTCCCTCGAAATCCTCAACCGCATCGGGCTCGACGTTCATGACGAGAAGGCGCTGGCGCTGCTTGTAAAGGGCGGCGCGAAGGCCGACGGTATTCGCGTGCGCATCCCCGAGTTCATGGTGCGCCGCGCGCTGGCCGTCACACCGAGCCGCATGAACCTGTACAACCGCAAGGGCCAGGTTGCGATGCGCGCGGGCGGTTACAACACGTACTATGGCGGGGGATCGGACTGCCTTAACATCCTCGACCGTCACACGGGCCAGCGCCGCAAGCCGGTGCTGAACGACGTCTGCGAGGCAGCCACCCTGATGGACGCGCTGCCGGAGATCGACTTCGTCATGTCCGCCGTGCTGCCCGAGGACGTTGACCAGCGCATCTACGACCGCTACCAGATGGACGTCATGCTTAACAACACGACGAAGCCGATCGTGTTCGTGACGCCTGACTTCGAAGGCTGCGTCGCGGCGGTGGAGATGTGCGAGGCGGTTGCGGGCAGCGCGGAGGCGTTCCAGAAGCGCCCGTTCGCCACCTGCTACATCAACGTCACGTCCGGCATGATCATGAATGCCGAGGCGCTGCAGAAGTGCATGTTCCTTGCGGAGAAAGGCCTGCCGCTGCTGTGGATCCCGCTCAACGCGGGCGGGGTGAACTCTCCGGTGACCACTGCGGGATGCATGGCCTCGATGAACGCGGGCATCCTGCTCGGAATTGTCCTTGCGCAACTGGTGCGTGAGGGTACGCCGGTGGGCGTTCCGGGTTGGAACGGCGGGCCGTACAACCTACAGACGATGGTGGGTAACTATGTGCTCGCCGACGAGCAGGGCGTTCCGACGAGCATGGGCAAATACTATGATGTGCCCGTGTTCGGCCTCGGCGGATCGACCGATTCCAAGGTGCTCGACCAACAGGCAGGGTTCGAGGCGACGATCAGCCTGATGACGGCCCTGCTGCACGGCGCGAACATCGTCCACGACGTCGGTTTTATGGACGCCGGCATGCAGGGGTCGCTGCAGCAGATTGCGCTGTGCAACGATTACCTCGGCTTCATTCGCGCCATGACGAAGGGCGTCGAAGTGAGCGACGAGACGCTTGCGCTCGACGTGATCGACCAGTTGGGCCCGACTGGCAGCTATCTCGAGCACGAGCACACGATCCGCCACTATCGTGAGCCGTACTACTCGAAGCTGGCGGATAAGAGCCCGTTCGCCGTCTGGCACAAGAAGGGCGCGACGACAATGGAAGCGCGCGCTGCGAAGCAGGTCGACCAGATTCTCGCCAAGCACAAGGCGGAGCCGCTTCCCGCCGAGGTGCAGAACGACATCAAGAAGATCGTCGCGCGCGAGCAGGAATGGATTAACCAGCAATAACCTCGTGCCGCAGGCCAGACAGGTTGCGCGACCCTGTCCGGGATTGCAACCTGTCTGGTCTTTGGAGGTGCCATGGCCCTATACATCATCCGCCGCCTGCTGACCTTGCTCCTCACTATGATTATCGTCTCCATCGTTGTCTTCGCCGTCGTGGAGATAGCGCCCGGCAATGTCGCGCGAAACATCCTCGGCGCGTACGCGACCCCTGAGCAGGAAAAGTCGATGGAGAACCAGCTCGGGCTTGACCGCCCGGTGACGGCCCGCTACATCAACTGGTTGCTCGGCAGCGACTGGCAGGCCCGCGGCGCGATGGGGATGCCCGTACGTGAGATCGTGGTGGAGCAGGGCACGCAGGCGCGTTACCGGCAGTGGTGGGCGGTCGATGAGCAAGGCAACCTGGTGCAATGGAAGATCGCGGGCCAAGACCTCGTCAAGCTGATCCGCCAAGCGGACGGGTCGGTCCTGGAAGTGCCCGACAACGAAGCCTGGAAAGAAGGACCCGACGGCGAGCAGTTTTTCTGGGGTGTGGACACAGGCAACCGCATCGCCAAGTGGGTGAAGGGGCAGGGAGGCGTCGAGTACCGGCTGGAGTATTCCGGCTGGATCGAAACGGCGGGGTCTCCGGTCGACTATATCCCGCTCAGCAAGGGCCTGGTCCGCGGCGATATGGGCCTCTCGCTCCAGTACAAACGTCCTGTGGCCGACGTCATCGGCCGTCGCATTCAGAACTCCCTGACGCTCGCCATGCTGGCGTTCCTGGTCGCGATCCCGGTCGGCGTGCTTCTTGGTCTGCTGGCAGGTCTAAACGGCGGCAAGAAGCTCGACCGTGTCCTCACCTTGGGCGGCCTCGTCACCGCGGCGACGCCTGACTTTGCGGCGGGCATCTTCCTGGTAATGATCTTCGCGATGTGGCTCAAGATTCTGCCGGGGGCCACCGTATACACCGATGCCAGCAGCGTGCTGTCAAAGCCGAGTATGTTGGTTCTCCCGGTGCTGACCGCCAGCCTGGTCGAAGTCGGCTACATTCTGCGTATCACGCGCGCCAGCGTGCTCGAGGTGATGAGCGCAGCGTACGTTCGCACTGCGATTTTGAAGGGCTTGCCGCGGCGGAAGATGGTGTTCGGGCATGTGCTGCGCAACTCGCTCATGGCGCCAGTGACGGTCATCATGTTGCACGTCAACTGGTTGATCGGCGGGCTTGTCGTGGTGGAAGCCGTGTTTGGCTTCCCCGGACTCGGCAACTTCATCCTGAATGCCGCGCTCTACAAGGACGTCTTCGCCATCGAAGCTGGCGCGATGGTCCTGGTGGTGCTCGCCGTCGTGTCGCAGTTGGTCGCGGACATCATCTATTCCTATTTGAACCCGCGCATTCGTTACTCCTGAACTGCCGGGGGAGCAATGCGCAAGCTGAGTCACGCACAGGGGCGTTAGCATGACCGCAGCAACTCAAACCGCCATTCTTCCGCCGCGGCGCCGGCAGCGTTTCGCCGACAGCATGCGCGTTGTCTTATCGTCGCGTGTCGCGGTCGTGGGCCTGGTGATCGTCCTGTTCTGGGTCGTGGTTGCCATCGGCGCGCCTGTCTTCACCAAGTACGATCCGAGCAAGGACCAGGACTACAAGGCGTTGGATCAGGCCCCATCCGCCCAGCACTTTCTGGGCACGGACCACCTGGGCCGGGATGTCTGGTCGCGCGTTGCCTACGGCGCGCGCACCATCCTCCTGCTCGGCCCCCTGTCCGTGGCGGTCGCGTTCCTGATCGGCATGGCGCTCGGGCTACCCGCCGGCTACTACGGTGGGTGGCTTGACGAGGTCATCATGCGGCTTCTTGACGCGCTGATGGCCTTCCCCACGATCCTGCTCTACATGATCATCATTTCGGCCCTCGGCGCGAGCCCTGTCAATGTGGTCATCGCCATATCCGTCGGCGGCGCGCCCGGCATCGCGCGCCTCGTGCGCGCGCTCACGCTCGACATCCGCACCCGAGAATATGTCTCGGCGGCCAAGCTGCGCGGCGACTCTGCCGCGCGGATCATGGCGCGCGAAATCCTGCCTAACTGCCGGGGGCCGCTGATTGTCGACTTTCTGCTGCGTGTTGGCTACGCGGCCTTCTACATCGGCACGCTCGGCTTTCTCGGCCTCGGCCTCCCGCCGCCGACGCCCGACTGGGGCGGCATGGTGCAGGAAGGGCACGCGCGCATGATGGCGAATCCGTGGCCCGTGCTGGCCGCGACGGGGGCCATCGTCACGCTCGTGATCGGGCTTAACCTGTTTGCGGATGGGCTCCGCGAAGAGACGATGCGGTACCAGTAGCGAGGCCGTCATGAACGAAGTGCCGATACTCTCCGTGAAGGACCTGGCTGTAAGCTACAAGACCCGCAAGGGCCAGGTCGACGCCGTGCGCGATGTCTCGTTCGACATTTGCGAAGGCGAAAACCTGGGCCTGGTCGGCGAGTCGGGCTGCGGCAAGAGCACGGTCGCCTTCTCGATCGTGAACTTCCTGGGGCCTAACGGTTTCGTCTCCAACGGCCAGATCTTGTTCAAAGGGCAGGAACTGCGCGGGCGCTCCGAGGAAGAGTTGCGCAAGCTGCGAGGGGCCGACATCGCGATGGTCTACCAGGAGCCGATGTCCGCCCTCAACCCGAGCATGATGATCCGCGACCAACTCGCCGAATCGCTGGTCATCCATCGCGGGATGAAGCGCGAAGACGCGTATCGTGAGTGCGAAGAGGCGCTGCACCGCGTCTACATGCCGGACGTCGAAGGCGTGATGAAGCGCTACTCATTCCAACTGTCCGGCGGGCAGCAGCAGCGCGTCCTGATCGCGATGGCCATGCTCAACAACCCCGCGCTCCTGATTATGGACGAGCCGACCACCGCTCTCGACGTGACCGTAGAGGCCGCGGTGCTCGACCTGATCGCCGAACTCAAGCAAAAATACCGCACCGCAACGTTGTACATCAGCCATAACCTCGGGGTGGTCGCGCGCGTGTCAGACAAAGTGGCGGTGATGTACGCGGGCGAGGTGGTCGAGTACGCCACCACGAAGGACATCTACGCGCGACCAACGCATCCGTACACGAAGGGCCTCATGCGCTGCCTGCCCGACGTCGACGCGCCGAAAGGCACGCGGGTGCTGGTTCCGATCCCGGGACGCGTTCCTTCGCCCGACCAGGTCCCGGCCGGCTGTATCTTCGCCCCGCGTTGCGAGCACAGGAAGGACACCTGCGACGTGGGTCGCCCGCAACTGCTCGAGGTCGCGACGGGCCACCTTGTGCGTTGTTCGTCCGCAATGGAGTGGTACGCGCAGCCGATCGACGCTGCGCACCGAATTCCCCCGCCGCCCTCACGCGAAGCGCCACCTGTCGTCCTCGACGCGGAGAGCGTGAAAACCTATTATCCTGTGCCGTTTAAGACGGTTAAGGGCCTTTTTGGGATGGAAAAGCGCCGTTATGTGCGCGCTGTGGACGACGTGAGCGTCACTGTCCAACGCGGGCGAACGCTCGGCATCGTGGGCGAATCGGGCTGCGGGAAGAGCACACTGGCAAAAACCATCGTTGGATTGGAGCCTTTGCGCGGCGGCAAGGTGGACTTCCTCGGCATCGACGTAACGAAGCCTATTCAGAAGCGGAGCCTTTCCACGATTCGCGAGCTTCAGATGGTCTTCCAGGACCCAAACGGCACGCTCAATCCCTCTTACTCAGTGGGGGACCAGATCGCCGAATCGCTCAAGCGGTTCCGCACGGTGCCCTCCGGCGAGGTCTATGGTGAAGTCGTGCGCCTGCTGAGGGCCGTCAAGCTCAACGAGAACTACTATCACCGGCTGCCGAGGCAGATGTCGGGCGGCGAAAAGCAACGCGTCGGCATCGCTCGCGCCATCGCCAGCAATCCGGCAATGGTGGTATGCGATGAGCCCGTATCCGCGCTCGACGTATCGGTCCAGGCCGCGGTGCTCAATGTGCTTGTCGAGGTGCAGCAACAGCACGACACGGCGATGATCCTCATCTCGCACGATTTGAGCGCAGTGCGTTTCTTCTCCGATGATGTGGCAGTCATGTACCTGGGCCGCATTGTCGAGATTGGCCCGTGCGAAGCGATCTACTCGCCGCCCAGTCACCCTTACACGGCAGCGCTGCTTGCCGCAGTTCCGCGCCCCGACCCTACGCTCGAGCAGAAGAATATTCGCCTGAGCGGAGTGGTGCCGAGCGCGGTCAATCCGCCGTCCGGATGCCGCTTCCACACGCGCTGCCCCTTTGTGATGAAGGGCGTCTGTGACGTAGAGGAACCGCCAGTTCAAGACATCGGCAACGGTCACAAGATCGTCTGCCATCTACCGACCGAACAACTCTATCATCTGAATCCCTAGAGGACCCGATGCAACACGACGAAATGTTCTTCATGCGCCGGCCCTGGGCGTATGAACCCGATTGCCAGCGCCCCGAACGGCCCGACGATGCGTTCGGTTTCGGCACCCAAGCGCTTCACGCCGGTTTCCGGCCCATCACGGGCATGGGCCGCTTTAACACCTTTGCGCTGCCTATCGTCCCGTCGATGACGTACCCTTATGAGCAGTTTGACAAGATTCCCTACCCGGTCTACGGCCGCACCAAGACGCCGACGACCTCCGTGCTCGAGGAGCGGCTCGCCGTGCTCGAAGGGGGGGAGGCATGCGTCACCGCAGGTTCTGGCTCCCAGGCGCTCTTCAGCCTCCTCTTCACCCTGTGCAGGCCGGGCGACAACATCGTCACCTCCCTGATGACCTTTGGCGAAGGGTACAAGCAGGCGGCTACCATTATGCCTGAACGCTGCGGGGTGCAGTTTCGTTTCGTGTTGGACCCCGAAGACCCGCGTTGCTGGGACGAGATGATCGACAGCCGCACCAAGCTGGTCTGGGTCGAGACGCCGAGCAACCCGACGCTCTTCGTGACCGACATTCGCGCGCTTGCTGAGGTGGCACACAGTCGGGGTGTTCCGCTGATGGTGGACAACACCACGGCAACTGCTGCGCTGCAAAAGCCGATCGCGCTGGGCGCGGACATCATCCTGCTCTCAATAACCAAGTTTCTGGCCGGGAATGCGACGGTGCTGGGAGGCGCGATTATCGGACCGGAGGCGCTTACGGAGGACATCCGCTGGAACACCACCGAGTTCGTTGGGTGCACGATGCAGCCGTTTGACTCCTGGTTGACGGTGCAGTATCTGGAAACGCTGCCGTTACGGATGGCGAAGCATAGCGCAAACGCGCAGGCGCTGGCCGAGCACCTCCGGGCGCATCCGAAAGTGAGCCGCGTGAACTACACCGGGCTGCCGGAACATCCGCAGCACGAGTTGGCGAATCGTCAGATGAAGGCGCACGGCGGCATGCTGTCGTTCGTGGTAAGGGGTGGAATCCCAGCCGTACGTTCGGTGATGGACAGCTTACAATTAATCATTCACGCGGTCACTTTTGGCACGAGCCGCACCATCGTAATGCACCCGCGCACGATCACGCACGAACACATGACACAGGAGGAACGCGACCGAGCGGGCATCGACGACGGGCTGATCCGTTTGTCGGTGGGGCTGGAGGACGTCGAGGACCTGATCGCGGACCTCGACCAGGCGTTGGCGAAGGCGTAAGTCGTCGGGGCTAGCTGCGGTCGCTCCATGTCGCGCGCGTGTTGCGCGAGGGCGGCCGCAGGCCGCCCCTACAGGATTCTGGAAAATGTTATCTTTGCCTCATGATCCTGCCCTCCGAGCCATGCGCGCTCGGCCGGATCGCCGCGTCTATGGCATGGGTCTCGGTGTTATTATCCTCGACGACGTGTATCCCGGCTTCCCCGGTGACGTCCGAAACGCGAGCGGTTACCCGTTTCCGATCCAGTATGATGTGGCGGAGGGCGTCGATATCCACTGCCTGGTCGTGGAGGAGGACAAGTCGCCGTGCCTGGAGCCGCTGCTGGCGTCCGCGCGGCGGCTGGAGCGGATGGGCTGTCGGGCAATTGCGGGAGAGTGTGGCTACTTCGCGTATTTCCAGCGCGAGGTGGCTGCGGCGGTGCGGGTCCCGGTGTTCATGTCCAGCCTGCTGCAGGCGCCGTTTGCGCAGCAACTGATCGGCCCGGATCGCGTCGTTGGCATTCTGATGGCGAACGCCAGCTACCTGACCGAGCGGCATCTGGCCGCGGCCGGAATCAAACCCGGGTCGAACTACGTCATTGGCGACGCCATGGCGGGCCTGGAGTGCGAGGAGTTCGACCACCTCTGGACGGGCGGGCTGCGGACCGATCCGCCGGGCGCGGAGTATGAGAAGGCCGAGCGTGAGTTCGTCGCCGTGGCAAGCCGATTCGCGCGTCAATACGACAACATGGGCGCGCTGGTGCTGGAGTGCACCGGGTTCCCGCCCTTTGCCCGCGCATTGCAGCGTGAAATTGATATCCCTGTCTTTTCGTGGGGCACGCTGCTCGACTATGCTTATTCGGTGGCGGTCCACCGTGATTATTACGGCCACGTATGAATGGAGCACCGATGACCACATTCACCGATCGAGTCGCGCACCTGGCGCCGGAAGGCGCGTACTACATGCTCGCCCGGGCGCAAGCTCTGGAAGCGCAGGGACGCAAGATCATCCACCTCGAAATTGGGCAGCCTGATGTGCCGACCTTTGGCAACATCAAAGCGGCAGGCATCAAGGCGATTGAGGACAACTTCACGCGATACACTCCGCCGGCAGGGATGCCCGCGCTGAGGAAGGCGATTGCTGAGGACGCGGGTCGGCGCCGCGGGATGAGGATCAGCCCCGCGCAGGTCGTAGTTGGCACTGGCACTAAGCCAGCGCTCTTCTTTCCCACGATGGCGTTGGTGCGGCCGGGCGACGAGGTCATCTATCCTGACCCAGGCTTTCCGACCTATGCGGCGATGGTGGGTGTCGCGGGCGGCAAGGCTGTGCCGGTGCCGCTCGTGGAAGAGCATGACTTCTCGTTTGACCTGGCTGCATTCGATCGCCTCGTGACCGACCGGACGCGCCTGATCGTGCTCAATTCGCCGAGCAACCCGACCGGTGGCGTCATGCCTATTGAGGCACTGGAACACATTGCGCGCGTTGCCATCGAACGGGACATCTGGGTATTGTCCGACGAGATTTACATGCGCCTCGCCTACGACGGCTGCCAAGTGCCCTCGATCGCCGCGCTGCCGGGGATGCAGGAGCGGACGATCATCTGCGATGGCTACTCAAAAACGTACTCGATGACCGGATGGCGGCTCGGCTATGGCATCATGCCGGAGACGCTCGCGGAACGGGTCGAACTGCTGCTGACGCACTCAGTCGGGTGCCCTGCAAGCTTTACGCAGGTGGCCGGCATCGAGGCGCTTACAGGTCCTCAGGACGAGGTGGACGCGGTGGTGGCCGAGTATCAGCGCCGCCGAGATACGCTCGTTGAGGGGCTCAACAGAATCCCGGGTTGGCGCTGCCGCTCGCCGCAGGGCGCGTTCTATGTGTTCCCCAACGTGTCGTCCTATGGCAAGAAAGCCGACTGGTGGGCTGAATTCCTGCTCGACGAGGCAGGCGTCGCGGTTCTGCCCGGCACAGCATTTGGCTCCTACGGCGAGGGGTATATCCGGCTCACTTTCTGCAACTCCATGGAGAACATCCGGGAGGCCATCGACCGCATTGCGGACGCGGTGGCGAGGGTGTAACCCGTGATCACGGCGAATTATGCCGCGGGCGGCGCGCCTCGGCTGCGCATCCTGAGCGACGAGCAGTGCCGTGAGCTGACGCTCGCGTCGCTGGAGTGCCTGGAACGCATCGGCGTGGAAGTGGGGAACGCAGAGGCGCGCGAGTTGCTTGCGGCGGCCGGCGCGACCTTGGATGGAACGCGCGTCCGCATCCCCGCGCACGTCATTCGCGACGCTATCGCCTCGACGCCGCCGGCGTTCACGGTGTGGGGCCGCGGGGAGCAGCCGATGCGCGTGACAAATGACCGCGTGCATTACGGCCCCGGTCTGACGAGCACCTATTTCATTGACCCTGAGACGGGTGAGCGACGCCCCTCGCGCCGCGGCGACCCCGCGCTGACCGCGCGAGTGGCCGACGCGCTGACGAACATTGATTACGTGATGGGCCTCGGCCTGATCGGCGACGTTGATGCGGAGCTTGCGTCGGTATATGAGTTTGCCGAGATGCTCGCTAACACGGGCAAGCCGATCATCGCCTGGGCGCACCGCGCCAGCAACCTCGTCGCGATGGCGCGGATGGCCGCGGCAGTCGCGGGCAGCGAAGAGGCTCTGCGGCAGCGACCCATCTTTGCGCTCTTCGCCACGTATCCCTCACCCTTGCGCCACACCGACGAAGACCTCGGCAATGCGATCTGGGCTGCGCGGCATGGCGTTCCGGTCGTCTATCTTGGCGGTCCGACCGTGGGCATCGAGTCGCCGTTCAGCTCGGCGTCGGCCCTTGTGCTGCACCAGGCAGCGGCATTGAGCGGGCTGGCGGTGATCCAACTGGCGCGGCGGGGCGCGCCTGCGGCAATTGGCGGCCTGCCCTCACCGATGGACCTTCGCACCGCCCGCCCCTCGTACGGCTCTCCGGAGTCGGTCCTTCACAGCGCGGCGTGCGCGGAGCTCGCCCGTTATCTCGGCGTCCCATTTATGGGCACCGCAGGCGCGTCCGAGAGCAAGCTGATTGACGCGCAGGCGGGGCTCGAGTCAATGATGCAGACGCTGATGGCTGCACTCAGCGGAGCGTCGCTCGTCCACGATGCCGGGTTCCTCGACTGCGCGGATATCGGGTCGTTATCCATGCTGATCCTCACCGACGAGATCATTGGAATGGTCAAGCGGCTGATGCGCGGAATCGAAGTGAACCGTGGTACAATCATGCTCGATCTCATCGAGAAAGTCGGTCCCGGCCGCCATTTTCTTGACGAGCCCGAGTCGGCTGCGCTTTCGCGCCGTGAAGTGTGGATGCCCACAGTGCTGGACCGCAACCAGCACGCCCTGTGGGAGCAAGCAGGCGCAAAGGACACCGCGCAGCGGGTCAACGAGAAGCTTCGGAAGATTCTGGCAAAACATCAGCCCCCCGCGTTAACGGCGACGCAGAGTGCTGCAATTGAATCTATCCTCGCCGACGCGCACGCGCACGCCGTAGTTGAGGCGTATGCGACTGCGGCGCAGGCATAACCACACGGAGTGAGCCCTATGGAAACCGTCCTTTCATCGAAGACCAAAACCGTGGTGATTAGTCCTGACCGGCCGTTCGTCATCATCGGCGAACGGATTAATCCGACGGGGCGCAAGAAGCTGGCCGAGGAGCTTGCGAACGGCGATTTCTCGCGCGTGCGGTCGGACGCGCTGGCGCAGGTGGAAGCCGGCGCGGCGATTCTCGACGTGAACGCGGGTGTGCCCGGCGGCGACGAGCCGGAGATCATGCGGCAGGCTGTTCAGATGGTGATGGACACGGTAGACTTGCCGTTGTCCATCGACTCTGCCAACCCGGACGCGCTCGAGGCTGGCCTCGCGCTCTACCAAGGCAAGGCCCTCATCAATTCCACGACGGGAGAAGATGAGGCGCTCGAGCGGGTGCTCCCGCTGGCTAAGAAGTACGGAGCGGCGGTTATCGCGCTGTGCAACGACGAACGCGGCCCGGTCCAGGATCCGCAAGTGCGTCTCGACATCGCGAAGAAGATCGTCGCCCGCGCGGCCGATCACGGCGTCCCGATCGAGGACCTGCTGTTCGATCCGCTTGTGATGACCGTGGGCGCAGACTCGAATGCCGGCCGGGTGACGCTGGCGACGATGCAGCTGCTCCGCGCGGAGCTGGGAGTGAACTTGACCGCGGGCGCAAGCAACGTATCGTTTGGTCTGCCCGACCGGCCGGCGCTGAATGCCGCATTTATGGCCATGGCGATGAACTCCGGGCTGAATTCCGCGATCACGAACCCGCTCGAGCCTGCAGTGCTGACCGCCATCCTCGCGGCTGATCTGTTCCTCGGGCATGACGAGTACGGCCGCATGTGGATCAAGGGGTTCCGCAAGCGGGAGAAGGCGAAGGCTGCCGCTGCGGCGTAAGGAGTTCAACGCAGATGACGCGGGTCTGCGGCGCAGCTTCAAGATGATCTTGATGATCTGCGTTGGAATCTGCGTCATCTGCGTTCTGATCTTCTCCCATCCTGTGTTATAATCATCAAGCCCCGGCCAGAGGCCGGGAGTTTTGTTTTACCGGACAGGCGCATGACAACGGTGCTTACTGCGACGAGAGCAGTCGGCCATGGTCTCCGCGAATATGGCGCGCGTCTTCGTCTCTTCCGCCCTAACGCCCGGCTCTACCTTGCGAATCTTGTCATCACCGGCGTGGCGATGGGCGTTTTCCGGCTCATCTTCAACTTCTTCGTCCTCGCCCGCGGTTTTGACGAGACACTGCTCGGCTCCCTCGTCACAATCAACAGCCTTACCTCGCTGATCGTCGCGCTCCCGATGGGTTACCTGGCGGACGTTCTTGGCCGCAAGCGCTCGCTGCTGCTGGCGGGCGGGCTGACGAGCGCGTCCATTGCGTTAATGGTGGTCGTCCCAAGCGTGCCGATGCTCTACGCAGCGAATGTGCTCTTTGGTGTGAGCCAAAGCCTGGCCGCCGTCACCAATAGCCCGTTCCTGATGGAGAACAGCGGCGAAGCGGAGCGCACCTATCTCTTCAGCTTCTCTTCTGGCTTACAGATGGCGTCGCAATCGGTCCCGCTTGCGCTCATGCGGATGCCGATCCTCGCGAAGTCACAGCGCACGGTCTTCGCGCCGCTTACTTATGCGCAGTCGCATCCGAAATTACTCGGGCAGTTGATCTCACCCATGTTCGTGACTGCTATTGGCGCGGGTATGATCATGCCTTTCATGAATGTCTTCTTTCGCCAGCAGTACGGACAGCCGGACCCCGCCATTGGCGCTCTGTTCGCCTGGGGATCCCTTGCCATGGGCGTGGGCCTGTTTGTTGCGCCGCCGCTAGCCGAGCGGATCGGCAAAATCCAGCTCGTGGTGATCACGCAGGCGTTGTCGATCCCGTTCCTGATCTTGCTCGGCTTTGCGCCGTGGTACTGGCTAAGCGTGGTCGCCTACCTGGTCCGTGTCGCGCTGATGAATATGAGCAGCCCGATCTACCAGACGTTCGTGATGGAGCGAGTGGAGCCGGGAGCGCGAGCGACCGTGGCGAGCCTGGTCAGCATGTCGTGGAACTTCGGCTGGGCGTTTTCTCCGATTATTAGCGGGTGGCTCCAGGTGCGCTTCGGCTTTGCGCCACCGTTCATGCTGACGATCGCGTTGTATACTGTGTCAGTTGCGATGTACTGGATCTTTTTCTGGCCGAGGAAGAAGGCATAACGAGACCCGACGGGTGCGTCGTTGTGACGTCACGATGTCGTCGGGTCATGCCTGGTGAGTTGGTCGCTATTCCATGGTTTTCTCTGGGCCCTTGTCGCGCCACGCGTCAATGAATTGGCGGATACGAGACTCATCGTAAGCGTCCAGCTTGTCCAGCCAACCCCATGCTGCCACGCCGATTGCCGCGTCGCGGTTCTCGCGCGGGATGATTGTCACCTTCCAGTTACGGTAGCTGTTGGACAGGTCCCTCAGCTGACTCTTCACCGCCTCGCAATCAGATAGTTTCGAGCAGTCATAGGAGATGACGATGTGCCCGTGCTCCAGGTTGTGGACGACGTATTCATCCTCCTGCGGCGCGTCGTAGAAACCCGCCGGAATAGGGCTGGCGTAGTGCGGTCCCGACGTTGGCGGGTCCGAATTGTAGTTGGACACCTGCTGGCCGTCGGGGATGTGATCGGCGCCCTGGATGGGTATCCGCTCGCCTGGAGCATTCGCCAACGCAACGTTGGATCGAACCAACAGGGTCAACCCGACGAGCACGCCAATGGCAACAAGGGCGATACCACCCCATGTAAGCAGGCGGTAGGTGCTGTTTGATTTACGAGTATTTGGGGATTTTGCGACCGGCTTGCCGCTCGATGATTTCGTTGTTCCCGCGGACTTGCTCGTGCTCGATGCGCTTTTGGCCATAAGGCTCCTCTGGATGATGAATAAAGCTATTTCGTAAAGTGAAAAGTACGCAAATAACTTACCATCGCCCAGAGTTGCTCGTCTGTATACAATGATCCGAACTCCGGCATGCCGGTGCCCATGCCGCCGCGCAACAGTTTGCCGTGAAGGAGCGCGTCGGGTGCGGAGAGCATCTGCGCGGCATCCGTGAAGTCAGCCGGCCCCGAGGGCATCGTCGGATCCATTTTCGCCATGCCGGGCAGATTCCTGCCTGCAACGCCGTCACCCCGACCCGTCTCGCCGTGGCACGCAGCGCAGTCGCGCGCGTACAACTCCTGGGCTTTGGCAAGCGCCTCTGGCGCCGCTTCCTGCACCCACGTCCAAGCCACCAGATCCCAAAGAGCATCATCGGCCAATTCTTTGTTTTCCGGTAGATTGCGAAGTTCTTCGAACGCGTTGGCCGGGCTGCGAGTGCGCCGCGCGTGCGGATCAGCGAGCCAGTCGGGGAGGCTGCTATCCGGGGCGATTTCGTACCCGCGCTGGACCGATGGCGGTGATGAGGGTAAGGATGCGGGCGCGTGGCGCATTGCGTCGATGTCGATGCCAAGCTCCTCGAAGAGCGGCTTTTCCACTGTCGGGACGACCACGGCTCCGCCCGGATCAATCACTTCGATCACCCCACGCATCCGCCAGTGGTCAAGCCCGCACCACCGCGTGCAGGCGAATTCGTAGCGGCCAGGGTTTTCGGGCTGGACGGTCACCTCGACAGGCTTGCCCGGATAGATCTCCGCGATGTTGACGCCCAGCTCGGGAATGATCAACCCGTGGACGACGTCGGGCGCGGTGAAGCGGAGAATGACCTTCTCGCCCGCGATGAGCGTGAGCCGGTCGGGGACGAAGCCGCCTGCGTCGGGCACGGTCGCGCGGATTTCAACGACGCGGATGCCGTCGCGCGAGCCTTGCGCGTGCCGAGCGCCGAAGATGAGCGCAGGCAGGGCGACGAGAATGAGCAGCAGAATCAACGAGGCGAAGAGGTTGCGTTTCATGACTAAGCCAGGTAGAGGGCGAGCAGACCAAGCGTCGCCAGCGCGCAGAACCCAGTGATCGGCAATGCGGAGAGCGGGGGCTGGCCGCGCTCACGAGCGGTGCGGAGCGCGAGCGCAATTGCCCAAGCAAGCCCAGTGAGGAGAACCAGAATCTGAAGCAGCGGGATGACGCCGGACAGGTAGGGCGTCCAAGGGAGTCCCGCCGTGCCGAACAAGTTCCAGCCCCAACCAAAGGGGTCAGAGAGAGACGGCCACGCATACGAGAAGTTGATCGTGACGAATGCAAGCGAGAAGGCGATCCAAGCGGCCAGACCGAGTGGCACCAGGACTTTCGCATACTCTGCAAAACGTCTTTGCGCTTCGTTTTGCGGCACGGGGCGGCCCGTCTCACCGCCACCAATCCGTTCGCTAAACTTAACCGCAGTCCAAAACAGGGCCGGCACGACGACAAGATTCAGCAGCAGGAACGTGGTGGCGTAGCCGAGCCACGGCAGCGTAAACGGCGCGCCGGCGGCATCTTTGAGAACGCCCCAAGGGCCGATCAAGACCGCAGAGTAGATCGCTGCGCAGGTCAACATGATGAAGCCCTTGTATGCTTCGTCGAGCCCCCGTTTTTGCGGCGTAACGAGGTCTTTGCCGGGTTGGCGAAGGTAGATCGCAACATTGTCGAGCGAGCAGGTCTTCAGGCATTCAGTGCAGAGGCCGCAGTAGGTGTTTGAAGTGAGGTTGCCGGGGAAGACGAGCCACGGGCAGCCGTAGCCATCTGCGCTGCCGGTGTAGCACGTCTTTTCCCGGTGCGATGCGCAAATGTCTCGGTCCTTCACGCGCAACTCAATGGGAGCGATTTGACTGTACAGGCCGATGAACCCGCCGACGGGGCACAGGTAGCGGCAAAAAGCTCGCCTCTCGAAGACGAGGCTCGTCGCGATCGCAATGAGCACAAACCCGAGCAGGACCAGCGCAGTGACGAACGGCGTGGTGAGGATAACGGTTGAGAACAGCGCGACCCCGAGGAAGCCGAGATTTTGCAGCCAGATGTTGCGCAGCCGCCGCGGCCACTTCTTGCCGAGCGTAAATAGTCTGCCGCCGTTTGCGGGAGCAACGAGGCTGCGTCGCTGGAGCCACTCGCCCGGCGCGGGGATCGGGCAGACGCCGCACCAGAGCCGGCCAAAAACGGGCACGAGCATGAGCATCAGCAGCGCCCACCACACGATCCAGACAAACACAATACCGAAATTGCGGTTGCCGGCGGGGGTGCCCAGGAACCCGGCCAGGATGGCGACGACGAAGAAGCCAAGCAGGAGCGCGACAAGCAGCCATTGGGGCCAGCGGCTTTTCAGAAGGCGCTTGAGGATAGGAATTTCTGAGATCGCGTAGGGGGCCATGGGCAGTCTTGCTAGACGGACTTTCGATTCCAAAACAGGACGAGCGCGCCCGCGACCGTGACGAGCGTCGCGGCAATCGCGCGCAACCACAGGAGGTTAGGGCCGACAACAAGCTTGCCGATCATGAACGGGTGCATGTTGCCGCAGGAGATCGAGCAGCGCATCCGAAAAGCGCCGGGGCGATCGGCTACAAAGCGCAGCTCGGAGGGCCGCCCGGGTTCGGCTAGCGCCGAGACCTCATAGCCGTCGACGAACAAGCCATGAACCACATCGGCCGATTCGAGCCGGATGACGACGGTGTCGCCCCGGTTAACGCGCACGGTCCCCGGCTCAAAGGCGAAGCTACGCGCGGTCACCGTGACCTGGCGCTCAACCTGGTGGGCGCCCCACGCTGGAAGGGGCGCGAAGATCGTCAGGGCGACGAGCGCAACGAGCGCTGCGATGCCGGCCTGTCGCTTAAGTTGCGCACGAAAGAAGCGCATATTGCCTACTGGTTGGACGGGCCGAACGAGCCGTAAGTGGCCACGATTTGCTCGCGGATATCGGCGCCGGGTTTGCCGGCTTCGGTCATCTTCATCACGTCGAGCGCGATGTCGACGCAGATACTGCAGCCGAGCGCATGGTTGTCAAACACGACCTTGCCGTCCGACTTCATTTCTTTGACATAGCAGGCCAAGTTGCTGTGATGGTCGATCGAGCCGCAACCGCAGTAGCACGGAACATTTTCAAGCGCGGCCGGATTGGCCACCGCAAACTGATAAGCTGTCCGAACGCTAGCCGGCGCTTTCTTCACCATGTCAGGGAGCGCGGACTCCGGCGCAAGCTGGACCGAGTTGGACTGCTGCGCGCAGGCTGCCGTTAACATGCTGAGAGCGATCAAGACAAGGAAGATCGGGATTTTTCGAGACATTGTGGACTCCGCGATAAGTATGCCGCCAGTATAGAGAAGACGGCTTCATTTGCGCACCGCGTAACAACCTGTCAGCAGTAGGCCATTTGGCGTGGCGCGCGCCTTGACGCCTGTGTTATCATTTCCCGCATAGCAGTCTCAGGAGCGTGGGATGCCCTCACTGATCCGCGTCCTCCTTGCCGACGATCACGCGGTCGTGCGTAAGGGGATTCGCGACTTTCTCCAAGAAGATCCAGACATAGTGGTCGTGGCCGAGGGCGCTAACGGCGAGGATGCCGTTCGCCTCGCGGGCGAGCATCTGCCTGACGTCGCGGTGCTGGACATCCAGATGCCAAAGATGAACGGGATCGATGCCACGACGGCGATCAAGGAGCGATTTCCCAGGGTGCGCGTGCTCATCCTCACCGCATACGACGAAGACCCATACGTTTTCGCGTTGCTACGCGCGGGAGCCGATGGGTACGTGCTCAAGAATGCGGATGCTGACGACATTGTGCGCGCCGTGAAGTCGGTTGCTGCGGGCGGGAAGGTGCTTGACCCAGCAGTGGCTGGCAAAGTAATGGCTCAGATGGCGACGGGCAAGCCGGCAGGGGCGAGCGAGCAGGTCGAGCCGCTTTCGGACCGCGAGCTGGACGTGCTGCGTCTGGCGGCGCAGGGGCTAACCAACAAGGCCATCGGGCAGGCGCTACAGATCAGCGACCGGACGGTGCAAGGCCACCTGGCAAACATCTACGGCAAGCTGGGCGTCGCATCGCGTACGGAAGCGGTCACTACCGCGCTGCGCCTGGGCTGGATTGTGCTGGAATGAGGCAGTGATGGAGCCGCGCGAGGGCGCTGGCCTCTCGATGCTCGACCGATTGAGGCGCCTGCCACTGCCGCGGCCCCGGCGCCTGCGTGGACTGAGCGTGCAGCTGCTCCTGTGGATTATCCTCCCGCTCGCGCTTGTCCTGATCGTCCTGTCGTTCTTTAGCATCACGCGACACCGTGACGCGATGACGCAGCTTGTCGAGGATCGGAATCGCGGACTAGCGCTGGGCGAGGCTAACAGGCTGGCGCGTGAGGTTGCGGCGCGCTCGGCCGCGCTCGTTCAGGCTTCCGTCGGCAGCCCCGCCACAGTGAGTGATGTGCCGTCCGATTTGTTCGCGCGTTTTCCCTCCGGCCTCGCGCTGATGACACGTGATGGCGAAGTGATAGACGCTTCTGGCGTTGGCCACGCGTGGGCAGAGACGCCTGAAGCTCGCGTGCTGGCCGCGCGCAGTGTTGCCGTCAGCGGCGCGCAGTTCGAAAGCCATTTTGCAGGCGCGCGGGATCCGCACCTTTTGGTGGGGGTAGGTGCGGGCAACGGAAGGGCCTTGGTTGGCGCAGTGCCGGCTGCCGCTCTCGGCCTGACGGAAAGCGGCGGAATCATCGAGACAGAAACGAATGGCGCAGCGCTGGTTCTCGACGCCACAGGCCGCACTCTCTTCACCTCAGGCGGCGCCGGCTTCCACCTCGACGGGATCGCAGACCTCGCACCGGTTGCGCCCGGCGTTCCTGGCGCGGGCTATATCGGCCGCGGCGAGCATGAGCTGCTCGTCACCTATGCCGCGGTGGAGCCGCCCGGCTGGACGCTTGCGGTGGTAGAGGACGTGCACGCTATCGATCGGATGGGAATCAGCGTGGTGGAGCTGCTTCCGCTGGCGCTGCTCTTCGTCGCGGTCCTGGCGCTGCTGGCGGTGTCTTTCGGCGCGGTGAACATTGTGCGCCCCCTGCAAGAACTGGACAGGCGCGCGCGGCAGGTGGCGTGGGGCGATTTCGACGCCGTAAAGGAGCCTGTCGGCGGGGTTCAAGAAGTTGACGAACTGCGCGCGACATTGGCGCAGATGGCCGATCGCATTCGCAGCTACCAAACAGGGATGCGCGACTACCTAAGCGCGGTGACATTGGCACAGGAAGCGGAGCGCGACCGGCTCGGGCGCGAATTGCACGACGACACGGTCCAGGCGCTCATCGCGCTGCGACAGCGCGCGCAGATGGCCCGTAAGTCGCTCGCTGGTGAGCCGCCGGACGCGACGAGGGCGCAGTCGCGGCTCGACGAACTGACGGCGCTGATCGACGAGGAACTGACGAACCTGCGCCGGTTGATCGGTGACCTGCGGCCGGTCTATCTTGAAGATCTTGGGTTCGTGCCTGCGCTCGAAATGCTCGCGCAGCAGACTGAAGCGCGCCACGCGCTGCGCGTTCGGCTGGAGTTGAGCGGAGAGACGATACGCCTCGCACCCGACCTTGAGCTGGCAGCGTATCGAGTTGCGCAGCAAGCGCTGGCTAACGTCGCAGCTCACGCGGAGGCAAGCGAGGCGACGGTGTCGGTGGAGTTCGGCGAGCGCGAATTGCAGGTGGCGGTGCGCGACAACGGGCGCGGGTTCACGCCTCCCGACCAGCCAGCGGATCTAGCCCGTGAGGGCCATTTCGGGCTAATGGGAATGCGCGAGCGCGCGCTGTTGTACGGCGGCAAGCTCACGATCGAGTCGGCGCCGGGTCAGGGGACGGTGATCCGCGCGTCGCTGCCTTTGATTTCGGGAGGTTCCAATGCTCAACGGTAAGAAAGTCGCAATCGTGATGAGCGGCGGTGGCATTCGCGGGCCGCTGCAAGTGGGAGCGCTCGAATCGCTGCTGGAGCATGGCGTCGAGCCGGATATGTTGGTGGGCACGTCAGCCGGCGCGCTCAACTCGGGATTCCTGGCCGCGCATGGACCGACCCTTGCTTCGATCCCGTGCCTCAAGGGTGCGTGGCGTTCCGCGACGCGCGATGTAGTTTACCCGGGCAATATCTTCACCATTGCCGGCCGACTGGTTCAGGGGGAGGATGGCCTGTTCCCTACGGAAGGGATGCGGCGGCTGATTCAGTCGCACCTACCGGAAGGCGCGCGCACGTTCGGCCAACTCAAGGCGGAGTGCTATCTTACCGCGGTCGATCTTCTGAGCCGAAAGCTGTTTGTCTTCGGTGACTTCCCGGAGGCCCCGCTAATTGAGGGAATGATGGCGTCGAGCGTGATTCCCGTGCTCCAACCGCCGGTCATGTATGCGAGCAAGCAACTGGTCGACGGCGGTGTGCTTGCCGAGGTGCCATGCAGCGTCGCGATGGACCGCGGCGCGCAGATCATTTACGCTATCAACCTCGGGGCGGGCGAGGCGCCTTCGGCGCCGGTGAAGGGGCTGTTCAATATCTTCATGCGAACTGTCGAGACGTGGCTGGTGCAGGGATTCTATCAGGATCTGCGCCGCGCTGACGAGGATCCGCTCATCGAGCTGCATCACATCCAGATTGGCGCGTTTGCGGACCTGGAATTCAACGACTTCGACCACATCGAGGAGCAGTTCGTTGCGGGCAAGGAAACGACTGACCTCTACCTGTCAAACCCGCAGCCGCGTGAGGTGTTCTTGGCGGAAAGTGCGGAGGCGCAGGGGTTGGAAGAAGTGGGCGGCATGCGCGAGTATGTTCCGCCGCACTTGAGGTAGATTCGTCCATACCCGACGGGTTTTTCAAAGCCCGCCGGGTCATTCGCTAGCGCATTTCCCTCAACAGAGCAGGCAACTCGTCCAGCCGCTCGATCTCGCGGTATTTTGTGGCGAGGTCGGCCGGCAACTCAGCATGCTCGTGCGCCCAAGTGAGCCGATAGGGAATGTGCACCCCCCAGCCGCCCAGTTCCAGCACGGGAATTACATCTGACTTGAGCGAGTTGCCCACCATCACGACCTGTTGCGGCGCTATGCCGTGCTTGGCGAAGATGTTCCGATAGACCTCTGCGGTCTTGTCTGTGACGATTTCAACGTAGCGGAAGTGAGCAGCAAGCCCGGAACGCTCCAGCTTGGATGCCTGGTGCCCCAGGTCACCCTTGGTTATTACCATGAGCGGATAGTCGGCGGAGAGGCGCGCAACTGTATCGGCTACCCCGTCCAGCAACTCCACCTCGGCGGCGAGCATCTCTTTGCCCGCCGCCAGCATCTCGCCTATTTCGGCTGCGGTAACTTTGCCGCCGCTGAGTTCAACGGCGGCCTCGATCATGGATAGGATGAAGGCCTTGACGCCGAAGCCATAGGGCGGCAGGTTGGCAACCTCGACGCGGTGCAGGGTTGCCATTGCTGTCGACTCATCGGCGTACGATGTCATCAGCTCGCGAAACTGCGCCTGCGCCGCGTGATACAGGTTTTCGCTGTGCCACAGTGTGTCATCCGCATCGAAAGCCAGCAGCAGATCGCCCTGCCCGGCGAGGCCGTCGCTCATATCATACTCCCGGATCAGCAGTCGAGGGTCAGCTAATCCAGCTGGGCCCAACTTTGCCGGTAACTATCCACGTATCGCCTTCGCGCTGCAGGACGTAGGTCTGGCCGCCCGCAGCCATCGGCGCAACATATATGCTCGCCTTCACCTGCACGGCGCCATCGGCTTGCGGCTGGATGTTTCCCAGCGTAATGATCGCCCCTTTCCCTTCCACCACGCCCTGCTTGTCGCGCTTGACCTCGCCAGCGGTTGTCACCCACTTAAACTGCGCGGGAAGATCGGACAGGCTCGCCACGACGCTCTGCTGCACCGGGGCTGCCACTGGCCGCGCGGGGCTGTTGTACGGGATCGCGCCCTGTTCGTCGTCACCGACCGCGAGCAGGTAGATCACCGGGAACTTGCCGTTGCCGCCGAAGGTATCGTCCATCGTGTACACTTGCCGCACGACGGCGGCGAGGATGGCGGTCTCGTCGATTGCCTCCTGCCCCTCACCAGCTGTCGCCAGGCCCGTCGATCCTGCCGGGGTCACGGGTTGGGTGTACTGGGTGTCGCCAGTCACCCAACAGTTGCCCGCTGTGTTGTCGGGGCAAACCACGCGCCACCATGCGCTTTCGCGGTTCACGCCGGTTACCAGCGCCTGCTGGCCGGCTGCGATCTTCTCGATCACCGCAAACTGCTCGCTCGGGCCCTTGCGAATATTGACCTCAGCGCTCGTCGTAATATAGCGGACGGGCGTCGACTCTGCCCATTGCTGCAGCAACTCGGCGCCAAACTGCATCATGGCCGAAGTGTCCGCCTCGACGGCTTGCTGCGTCCCGCGACCAGAGAAGACAAGGCTGACGGTCATCGCGTCGGCTGTGGCGGGGTCCTTTACTTCAGCCTCGGCCGCACCGAGGCGGTCCAGCCAGCCGTAGAACTTCGTCAGTTCGTCGGTCGTCAAGCGCTTCCAGGTAGGCGCCACGGTTTCGTTCTTGCAGGAGCGAAGCGTAGCGTGGCCGCTCGCATCCACCGATACCTCGTCACAGAAGCCGGCGATGCCACCCTGCCGCAGCCATCCCATGCCGTAGCCGGCGGCTGCGCCCTCCTGCGCTTCCTGCGCAACTGCATTCGCCCATTCCGCGACCATGCGCTGCTCGACCGCGGTTGCCTCGACCGGGCCCTTCCCCACAAAGGTCACTTTGCCGGACGGGGTGCTGACTCCGAAGGAAGCAAATGTCTTTTGCATATCCTCGAGTTGTTCACGGCGGAAAGCGTCAGGGAGGAACGACGCGGTCGCCATCTCCATGCCGCAGTCGCCAAAGCTCACCCCCAACAG
The DNA here is from genome assembly GCA_025454635.1 of Anaerolineae bacterium. Classification (GTDB taxonomy): domain Bacteria; phylum Chloroflexota; class Anaerolineae; order CG2-30-64-16; family CG2-30-64-16; genus JALOOB01. Next base: position 4,179 of record JALOOB010000043.1, on the reverse strand, counting down.
GTCGACACGCACGTCCTGGCACGTTCCATCCACGTCGCGGCGCAACCCGATCACAGGCTCCGACTCGCCGGCGGCGCCCGCAGCCGTCTCGCCAGACGTCGCGGAAGCTGCCTCTGCCCGCACGTTCTCGCCGCTCTCGTCGGTGCGGTACACGTATTGCTGGCCGTTGTATTCGAGGGTCACACGGTAGCCGGGGGTGATGGATTGCAGGCACGATTCGGCCGGGCCGCCGAGGCCCAGGCACGAGTCTGGCCACTCGGCCTTTTCCACGAGCTGGATATTGATGGTGTTGACCGGCGCGCCAAGATCCCGCGCCAGCGCCTCACGCGCGGCCTGCGCCGCGGGCGGGAACTCCTCCGGCGATTGAGGCTGCCGTTCGAGCCGGATTTCCTCGCCCGTTTCGTTGGTGCGGTATATCACCGGCTTGCCGTTGACGTCAAGCGTCACCCGATAGCCGGGCGTAATCATTTGGGCGCACAGTTCGGTCGGGTCGGGCATGCCAAGGCAGGCGTCCGGCCACTCGACCGGCTCCACGGAGACGATCGTTACCTGGCTCAGCTCGACACCCAAGTCAGCCGCGGCTTGCGCCCGCGCAAGCTCCGCCGCGGGAGGAGCCGATCCAGCCGGCCCCGACGAACCCTCGGGCGCCACCACGGCCTGCCGGCCAGTCAAGTCCGTCCGGACCTCGTACTGTTTGCCCTCAACTTCGAGGATGACCTGGTAGCCGGGCACGATCGCGTCCGTGCACATCATATCGGGCTTCTGCACGCCCAGGCACCCATTAGGCCATTCGACTTCCTGGACACTGACGACGCGCACACTCTCGACCGGAACGCCGAGCTCCTGCGCCAGCGTCTGACGGGCCGCTTCAACGGCCGGACTCCCACCGCTGGTTACCGGCGGCGTTACGGTTGGGCTCACAGCCGGCGCTTCCGTGCTCATTGGGTTTTGCTCACCGCCCGTGAGGGGCGGCAACGTCGCGCATGCGGAGGCAATCATCACGACAATCAACAGCGCTCCCATCAATACAGATCGGGACATTACGTGGCGCATCACAACTCTCCTTCTCATCGCAAAGGTACGGGCCTAAGACGGGGCGCCTGCGCTTTACGTTCCGACCGCTTGAAGCAGGCGCCAAGCCTCACTTTTGTATCTCGACAATAACCCCGGGCTCTGCCCAGTCGTAAAGGAGTTTCGTATTCTCTGTGCTCAGCATCACGCACCCGTAAGTGACCTTGCTGCCAAGGTTGCGCGTCCACAACAACTGACGGCGGTCCCGACTCGGGAAGCCGTGAAAACCGTTCATGAACTCCTGGCCCGGCACGGGACGATAAATGCCCATGAACCATGGCATGTATAGGTCCCAGTTTGCCGCGTATGCCATCTCCTCGTGCGTCTGAATCTGGAAGATGCCGGGCGAGGTCGGGCTGGAATCGATGCCGGTGCTGGCGGGCCAGTCCCATTTAAGCTGGCCGTTCTCGTACACTTTGGCGTTCTGCTTCGAGATGCTGATAACGATCCGCTTGTTCTCCACGACCGGCAGAGGCACGAGCACGTCGACCGACGGGATCGTGATGGTATCGCCGGCCATCAAGTTCTCTTTGCCGGGATTTGCCAGCATCAAGTATGGGTAGGGGAAACCGTAGTCGTAGGCGATGCTCGAAAGCGTTTCGCCTGACTGCACCACGTGCTGCCGCTCGCCGTGCTTGACAGTCTGCCTAACCTGTCCCCTTTGCTGCTGGAAAGCCTCCGCAAGCGCGGGCGCAGCCGCATCGGGGTCGACAAAGCGCTCGTCGCCAAACGAGGCATTCTGCGCGGTGATGAACTCGCGCACTCTCTGTTCGTCCACCGACCAGGTTAGCTTCTTCTGGCCGCTCGCAGCATCGGTTGCTTCGCCGACGCCCACCCAGCGTCCCATGTCCGCCGGCTGGATCGTCCAGGCCAGGCGCTCGTCCCGGATCGGGTCGTACAGGTCAACAGTAATGGGATTTGCGAGCAGAGGGGTGAGTTCCGCCACGAGCGCCGATACGTCCGCGATGGCCGGCGGCTGATCGACCACAGGCATGGTAAAGCGCAGCGGAAGGTTATCGGACCGCGCTAGCGCAACGTTCCAAGGGTGCGATTCGAGGGTGGTGAGCAGCGCGCCGACGTCAAGCGCGCGGCCGGGCTGCGGAGCCGTGGTGCGTACCTCGCCGTCCACCACGGTGACGCCCGCGTTCTGCATGGGGATGTCAATCTGCCCGGCGAGGGTGCGAATGGTATTCGTCGCGGTGGCGCGGTCAAAGCGCCACACCGGCGCGACAACCGTCTCCTCGGCGGTGACCGGAAGCAGCCCGGAGGACGCCGCGATGCGGCGCAACGTCGGGATGATGGCGTTAAGGCTGGGCTCCGCCCGACCCTGCTGGTAGGCGGCTTCCGCCATCGCGTCCGCGTCGAGCAAGACTCCAAGTTGCTCTGGCGAGAGCGTCCAACTTTGCTCGCCGCCGTCGAGGATCACCTTGCGGCTCTGCCACTCGGTCCTGATAAGCTGGCTTGCTTCTGAGCGCGTGCGTCCGCCGACATCCTGGCCGAGGGCGGACACGCCGGACAGAATCACGTCGCCGCGGTAGATGTTGGCGAGCGACAGCACCAGCAGCGCGACGGCCGCCAGGATCATTAGCCAGAAGACGAGGAAGACCCACGGCGCAACACTTCGCCGGGGAGCGGGTTGAGTGGTAGAAGCTCTCGATGCGCTCATAACCCTTACCGTCGAGATGAAATGCCACCGCGCGCGATGGCTCCGAGCCGTCGGGTTTCGCAAACCTTCGGGCTCCAGTATACTTGAGTGACGCCGGCTGCGCAATATTTGCTCCCATTTTACATGACATAATTTTGCAAGTACTAATTATCAGTTGGAGGGTAGATGGACGCTCTGGTTCTTGAAAAGGCCGGACAAGCGACGAACTTGCTGGCTGAGCTGGGCATCGACGTGTGGTTGACGTTTGCGCGGGAGACGAGCGCGTTCCGCGATCCGGTGCTGTCGTTGATTTACGGGGCAGGCGACCTGACGTGGCAGAGCGCGCTCCTGTTCTCGAAGGGGGGCGAGCGCGTGGCTATCGTGGGGCGCTACGAGGCGCACGCGGCGGAGCAGGTGGGCGTGTTTGACCGTGTGATCGGCTACGACGAGTCGATTCGCGGGGCGCTGGTGGAGACGTTGGCGCGGTGGGACCCGAAGCGGATAGCCGTCAACTGGTCGCTGGACGACCCGCACTCCGACGGGTTGTCGCACGGGCTGTATCTGGCCCTGCTTGACTTGCTGGTGGGCACGCCTTACGGGGAGCGGCTCGTGTCGGCGGAGAAGCTTATCACGGCGCTGCGGGCGCGGAAGACGCCCGTAGAGGTGGAGCGGATCCGCGCGGCGGTGGAGACGACGGGGCTGATCTACGGGAGGGCGATCGACTATGCGCGGCCGGGCCTGAGCGAGCGGGACGTGAGCGACTTTATGCACGAGCAGGTGGCGGCACTGGGGCTGGGGACGGCGTGGGAGCACGCGGGCTGCCCAATTGTGAACGCGGGGCCGGAGTCGGCGGTGGGGCACGGGGCGCCGGGCGACCTGCTGATCCGGCGCGGGCAGATTTTGCACCTGGATTTCGGCGTTAAGCAGGACGATTATTGCTCAGATATCCAACGAGTGGTGTACTTTCTGGCGGAGGACGAAGCAGAGCCGCCGGAGCCAGTGCGGCGGGGGTTTGACACGGTGCGGGCGGCGATCGAGGCGGCGATTGCGGCGTGCAAACCGGGCGCGCGCGGGGTGGATGTGGATGCGGCGGCGCGAAAAGTGATCACAGATGCGGGATACCCGGAGTACAAGTACGCGACGGGGCATGGACTGGGGCGGAACGCGCACGACGGCGGGCCGCTGTTGGGGCCCGCGTGGGAGCGTTACGGGGCAGCGCCGCAGCAGGTGGTCGAGGTGGGGCAGGTGTATACGATCGAACCGGGGCTGGACGTGCCCGGTTATGGGTATATCGGATTGGAAGAGGACGTGGTGGTGACAGAATCGGGAGCCATATACCTTGGGGAGCCGCAGCGCGAGCTGACAATTAGATAGGCAATAACTCCCCTTAACCGCTGCTAACCGGGCTTATCTTGCCCCTTTAGCAGCGGTTTTATGTGCGTTTGAGGAAGCATGGCCGCGGA
>JALOOB010000287.1 GCA_025454635.1 Anaerolineae bacterium | reverse complement strand
GAGCGCGACCTGAGCGGTCCGGGCGGCAGCACGATCACGCAGCAGTTGGTCAAGCTGACGTTCCTCTCTGCGGAAAAAACGATCTCACGCAAGGTCAAGGAGGCCATCCTCGCCGCGGAAATCACGCGGCGCTACGACAAAGACACCATCCTCCAGATCTACCTGAATGAGATCTACTACGGCAACCTGGCCTACGGCATCGAGGCCGCGGCCGAGACTTACTTCGGCAAGCACGCGTCCGAGTTGACGCTGGCGCAGGCCGCCATGCTGTCCGGTCTGCCCCAGGCGCCTGCCTACTACGACCCCTATACAAAGCTGTGGGAGCCCGACGGCCAGCCCGGCGCGGTCAAGCGGCGCCAGGGCGTCGTCCTCCGCCTCATGGTCGAGGCCGGCTTCATCAGCGAGGCGCAGGCCGACGCCGCGTGGGCCGAGCCCCTCGTGCTCCAGCCGCTCAAGCAGGTGTACGACTCGCGCCACCCGCACTTCGTGCTCTATGCGCGCAGCCAGGTCGAGAACCTCGTCGGCCCCGAGCTGGCAAGCAAGGGCGGGCTGAAAATCTACACCACGCTCGACCCCGAGTTGCAGACGCTGGCCGAGGAATCGGTCAAGCAGCAGGTTGCCCAGCTCGCGAAGCAGGGCGCGCAGAACGGCGCCGTCGTCGCGGTCCGGCCGGGCACGGGCGAAATCCTCGCCATGGTCGGCAGCGCGGACTTCAACAACGTGGAAATCAGCGGTCAGATCAACATGGCCGTTCAGCCGCGGCAGCCCGGCTCCGCGCTCAAGCCTTTCGTCTATCTGTCGACGTTCGAGATGCCCGCGTCCGTCGCGACCGACGAGGGCAGCGTGCAGCAGGCGCTCCAGGCGCGTATCAGCGCGCTGTCGGTCACTCCCGCGCCAGGACAGCAGGTCGACCCCAACGCGGACCCGCCCAGCGCCATCGAGCCGCCGGGTTACTGGACCCCGGGCACCGCGATCATGGACATCCTGACCGACTTCCCTGACCCCGCGGGGCCGTATCGACCGACGAACTACGACAACAAGGAGCACGGTCTCGTCTCGGTGCGGGCAGCGCTCGCGAACTCGCTGAACATCCCTGCGGTCAAGGCGTTGCAGCACGTCGGCCTCGACCGCTTCAAGGACACCATGCGCCGCGCCGGCGTCACCACGCTCACGCGGCCCGACTACGGCCTGTCGCTGGCGCTCGGCGGCGGCGAAGTGACCCTCGTCGAGCTAACCAATGCCTACGCGACGCTGGCGAACGGCGGCAACCGCGTGCCGGTCAGCCCCGTCGCATGCGTGCTGGACGCGCAGGGCCGCCTCATCTGGCGCGGCAACGCGGCGCAGGCGGTGCAGGGTTGCCTCGGCGCAAACGCCGATGCCGGCGCCGTGGCGATCACCCCGCAGCCGGCCGAGCAGGCCCTCAACCCGCAGCACGTCTACCTGATCTCGTCGATCCTGTCCGACGTGAACGCGCGCCGGCTCATGTTTGGCGGCGCGCAGAACGTCATGACGCTTGGTGACCGGCCGGTGGCCGTCAAAACCGGCACCACGAACGATTACCGCGACGCCTGGACGATGGGCTACACGCCCGATCTCGCCGTTGGCGTGTGGGTGGGCAACGCGGACTACACGCCGATGGAGCGGTTGGCCGGCTCGCTCGGCGCCGCGCCCATCTGGCATGACGTAATGGCGCGCGGGGTGCAGAATGTCCCGCCGAGCAACTTCGCCGCCCCGCAGGGCGTCGGCACGGCCAATGTCTGCGCGGACAGCGGCACACTGCCGAGCGCGGCTTGCCCCGGCGACCGCCGTCGCGACGAGATCTTTGCGGCAAACCAGGGGCCGCTCCCTGCCGGCTACGACCTCTGGCAGCGCGTAAAGGTGGATCGCGTCACCGGACAGCTGGCGAACGAGTTCACGCCGGGAGACCGGATCGAGGAAAGGGACGTGATGATCTTCCCGCCGCGCTATCGCGCGTGGGCGGAGGCGCACGGGTATCCGGTGCTCGGCCCGCAGCAGCCCGCGCTCGCGTTCGAGCCGGAGCTCGCGCTGCGCTCGCCGGCCAGCGGTACAGTCGCCGAGGGGCTGGTCAGCATCGACGGCCGCGTGCGCGTGCCCGAGCCGCTCGTCTGGCGGCTGGAGTACGGCGTCGGGCCAAACCCCATCGGCTGGGGCGTCCTCTCCGGGCCGCATCCGCTCGACCCGAACGACCCGTTCGGCCGGGAGATCGACGGCAACCTCGGCCAGTGGGACGTCGCCGCGGCGATTGCCCAGCACGGCGTGCGCGACTTCACCCTTCGCCTTGCCGCGTACCAGGATGCAACGCGCACCGACTATCCCGTCGTCGCATCCGAGGCGGTGTACGTCGTCGTCGACGCGCCCCTGCCCACGGAGACGCCGACCGAGACGCCCACGCCGGAAGTGACGCCCACTGAGACGCCGACGCCGGAGGTTACCCCAGAGGAAACGCCTACGCCCACACCCACGGTGGAGGCTGTCCCCACGGAGAGCCCCACCGCCGAGCCGACCTCCGCAGTGGTCCTGGCAATGATCGGCGAGCCGCTGGATGGAGCGCAACTCAACGGCCCGGTCGACCTGCTCGGCGCCGCAAGCGGCAGCGGGTTTGCCGGCTACCAGCTGGACTTCGCGCCGGGCGATAACCCGGGCGAAACGGACTGGGCCCCGGTCGGCCTCGCGTCGACTACATCGGTGGAGGATGGGCTGCTTGCGACTTGGAACACCAGCGGCTTGACGCCCGGCATCTACACGCTCCGGCTGCGGGTGTACGACACGGACGGCCGCTTCGCCGACGACTTTGCCGTCGTCAACCTCGTCGCGCCGTAAAACCGATCTTCTTCGCAACGGAGGACTCAGAGGCTGCGAGCGCCTCTGTGCTCTCTGTGGCAGCAACAAAGAAGGCCGGATCGCCATTGATCCGGCCTTCTTTGCGTTACCCGGTGACAGGCCGCCTTGCGGCGCCTGGAACCGTCAGGGCAGGAAGCTGCGGGGATTAACCTTCACGCCTCGCTTGATGACCTCGAAATGCAGGTGCGGGCCGGTCGAGTTGCCCGTGTTCCCCATGTTGCCGATCACCGCCCCGCGGGTGACCACGTCGCCGGGCCGGACGAAGATGCGGCTCAGGTGAGCGTAAAGCGTCTGCAGCCCGTTGCCGTGGTCGACAACGATATAGTTGCCATAGCCGACGTTGCTCCATCCTGCCACGACGATATAACCGTTGTCCGCCGCCTTAATCGGCGTGCCCACGCCTCGCGCAAGGTCGAGCGCCCGGTGATAAGGTTTGTACGCCTGCGTCAGCGAACCGGAGGTCGGCCAGATCAGGCGTCCGGTGCCCGTCTTGGCGCCCTTCGGCGCAGTGCCACGATACACGGTGGCAACCTGCGGGATCTCCTTCTTGGCGCCCGGCACGATGAGCTTCTGCCCGACCGCGATCTGCGGGTTCTTGACGTCCAGCTTGTTCAGCGGATAGTTGACGATCGCCTCGGCCGTCACCTTGTACTCCTTGGCGATCTTGTCCAGCGTCTCTTTCGCCGCCACCGTGTGCAGGATGCCGTCTTGCGGCAGAATCACCAGCTTCTGGCCGAGCCGCAGCAGGTCCGGGTTCTTCTCCAACCCGTTGGAGAACATGATCGACTCGGCGCTCAGCTTGAACTTCTTCGCAATGCCATAGAGTGTGTCGCCCGCCACAACCGTGTACTCGACGACGTCCTCGCGCGGTCGCTCGGGAATAATCGTGATCGGCACGGCCGCGCGCGAAAGCCCGAACACCTCCGCAGTCGTCACCTCGCCGGCCATTTCCGGCGCAACGCCGTACTCCTGGCCGATCTCTTCGACCACAGCCGGCGCTTCCTCGACGATCTCGATATCGGGCAATTGAATGCGGCTGAGCGCGAGCACGCCCAGCGCGACCAGGAGGATCACCAGGTGCGAGCCGACGCGCAGCACCGGCGTCGCCCCGTCCGGTCCTCGTTGGGAGAAGAGGTTCTGTATTGACTTGAAGAACTGGTGCCCGGGCCCCCAGTTATCCTGAGGGGCCGCAGGCGGTTTTCCTGCGATATCGTCGCGCATCAGCGCGTGCCTCGTCCTTTGCGCCGGACGCCCGGCCAACGGCCGGACGCATGGCGCGCTTGCGGCGGCATCAAGACTGCCGGCCGCCACAAGGGGAATAATCCCCCGTCGCTGGCGATCAGATGCTCTGCGAGAGCGTGTCCAGGAACACCTTGTTGTTGCGCGTCTTGCGCAGGCGCTCCAGCACGGGCTCGAGCGGGTCCTCGCCCGTCTGGCGCAGCATGTCGATCATCCGGCGCAGCGTCCACACCCGGTTGAGCGTCTCGGGCGTCAGCAGCAGTTCCTCGCGTCGCGTGCCCGACCGGACAATGTCGAAGGACGGGAAGATGCGGCGCTCGGCCAGCCGGCGGTCGAGGTGCAACTCCATGTTGCCCGTGCCCTTGAACTCTTCGTAGATCACATCGTCCATGCGGCTGCCCGTGTCGACCAGGCAGGTGGAGATAATCGTGAGGCTCCCGCCTTCCTCGATCTTGCGCGCCGCGCCGAAGAAGTGCTTCGGCGGATACAACGCAGCCGGATCGATGCCGCCGGAGAGCGTGCGGCCCGACGCAGGCACGGTCAGGTTATACGCGCGCGTCAGACGCGTGATCGAGTCGAGCAGGATGGCAACGTCGCGGCCCGCTTCCAC
>JALOOB010000042.1 GCA_025454635.1 Anaerolineae bacterium | reverse complement strand
TACGCGGTCGGCGGGGTTCCTGACTGGCTCGACGATGGAAAGACCGGCCTTCTCGTTTCTCCGGGCGATATCGCGGGGCTCTCTGCCGCCTTGTCGCGCCTCCTCGCATGTCCCGAAGAGCAGCAGCGCATGGGCCGGGCGGCCGCCGAGCAGGCGCGCACGCGCTGGAATGGGAGAGAACACGCGCGCTCTCTCGTCGGGACGTTTCAGGAGGCCATAGATGGTTTTGCGCTTCGAGGGGGAATGTGAACGCGGTCCACGGCAAGGCGGGAACTGATGGGGGGGTGTCGGCCGCGCTACGCCGCCGGCTGCCCCTGGGGATCAAGCGCCGGCTCAATCGGGCTTACTGGCTGGGCTACGACGCGACCGATGCCTTTGCGGAGTTTGTCGGCCGGCTTCCGTCGCACACGCTTCGCGTCTTTCTCTATCGCCACCTGCTCCGTATTTCCGTCGGTTCGCATACCAGCATCCACCGCAACTGCCGGTTCTACCGGCCCTCCCATGTCATGATCGGCGCAAACACGATCATTAACCGCGACGTCCTGCTCGATGGGCGCCAGGGGCTGCTCATCGGGAATAACGTGAGCGTTTCTGAGGGGGCGTATATCTTCACACTGGAGCACGACCCAAACAGCCCTGTCTTTGCCAGCCGGGGCGCGCCTGTGCGCATCGAAGATTACGTCTTCATCGGGGCTCGAGCGGTTGTTCTGCCCGGCGTCACTGTCGGCAAAGGATGCGTCGTCGCGGCCGGCGCAGTCGTTACAAACGATGTCCCGGAGAACGCAATCGTCGGGGGCGTCCCAGCGCGCGCGATCGGGCAGCGGCGCGCGGATTTGAATTACTCGCTCGACTATCGGAAGTTCCTGGGGTAGCGAGGATGAGAATCCTGTTTCTGACCCCGTGGTTTCCGTATCCGAGGGACAACGGCTCCAAGCTCCGTGTCTATTATCTGCTGCGCGCGCTGGCCGAACAGCACCACGTGACTCTGATCTCGTTCGCCTTTGGGACGGCGCAGCCGGAGCAGCCGGGGGACCTGCCGTCCCTGTGCAAGACCATTCGGGTGGTCCCTGACGATCCTTTCGCGGCCAACCGGGCCGGAACGCTCCGAACCTTTCTTTCCCCCCGGCCCATGGCTTCGAGGCCGATCCCCGCCATGAGCAGACTCGTGGGGGAAACGCTTGCCTCCGAGTCATTCGACGTGGTGATTTCGGCAACCGCAATGATGGCTGAGTACGCGCTGCGGACGCCGCGCAGCACCGCCAGGATTCTCGACAGCCACAGCTCCATGACCGGGTGGCTAAGGGAGCGTTATCGTCAACAGACGCAGCCTGCGCAGCGGGCGCGCTGCTGGGCTAGCTGGCAGAAGCAGCGCCGCAGTGACCGCGCGTGTTTTGGCCGGTTTGACCTGGTGACGACGGTCTCGAACGCCGATCGCGCAACGGCAGTGGAGGCGCTCGCAACTGCCCGCACGCGAGTCGAAGCGCTGCCCAACGGCGTCGATTGCGAGCGCAACCGTCCCGGCCTGGCGCCGAAGCGTCCGCGTGCCCTCATCTACAACGGCTCTCTCACATACAGCGCCAACTATGACGCCATGCGCTATTTCCTCGCCGACATCTACCCAACCGTCAGACGTTTTGCGCGCGGGGCGACCCTCACGATCACGGGTTCAACGTCGGGCGTGGACCTGGCCGGGCTGACCACCGACGACAGCGTGCGCCTGACCGGGTACGTGGAGGACGTGCGGGTGCCTGTCGCTGAAGCAAGCGCGTGCGTCGTCCCCTTGCGTCAGGGGGGCGGAACGCGGCTCAAAATCCTGGAGGCCATGGCACTGGGTACGCCGGTTGTCGCCACTTCCAAGGGCGCCGAGGGGTTGGATCTGACGCCAGGGGAGCATCTGCTACTGGCCGATGATCCAGAGACCTTCGCGCGGTGCGCAGCGGGGCTGCTGTGCGATTCCGAGTTGAGCGGACGACTGGCGACGGCCGCCCGCCACCTCGTCGAGGAACGGTACGACTGGCGGGAGATCGGCGCGAGCTTCGTCGACCTCGTGAATGAAACTGCCGCTGAAGGGAAGCGGCGACACGGATGATCGGTTCGCTTCGCAAGCAGGCCGGAGCCCGCCCGTTAGCGCCCTATCTGATCGTTGCGGCGGTCCTGGCGCTTGCATTCATCCTGGGGCAGCGAGCGTCGCCCCGCTGGGTGATGTTGCTGTTGCTTGGGCTCGGCGCGGCCGTCCTGCTGATGCGGCCGGTGCTGGGGTTGCTGGTGCTGATCGTGGCGGCCCTCGCCGCGCCGATCACTATCGGCACCGGCACAGCGGTCGAACTGAACGCAAGCGCGCTCCTTGTGCCCGTGCTCACTGGCGTCTGGCTCGTATCGCTCGTCGTCGGCCGGGGCTTCCGCTTCGCTCCCAGCGCCACCAACCGTCCGCTCGCGTTGTTCCTCGTTGGGAGCCTCGTTTCGCTGCTCATCGGGCGCGTCACATGGGACCCCACCGTGCCGGTCGCGAGCACCTTCTTGTTGGTGCAACTTGCGCAGTGGTCCGTTTTTGCGTTCTCGGCGGCTGCCTTCTGGCTTACAGCAAACCTCATTGTAGATGAGCGTTGGCTCTGGCGGCTGACCGCCTTCTTCCTGGTGTTTGCCGGCGGGCTGGCGATTCTGCGCACTTTGCCGCCGACCAGCGACTTCACCCGAAGTTTTACGACGTACGCGTTCAGCGTTGCGCCGTTCTGCATGCTGCTGACAGCTGTTGCGGCGGGCCAGTTGTTGCGCAATCGCGCGCTTGCGCTCCCCTGGCGGGTGTTTCTGATCGCGATTCTGCTCGCATGCGTGTTGTTCGCCATGGTCGAGCAGCGCGAGGTGGCGTCTAACTGGGTGGGGATGGCGGCGGTCGTCGCCGTGCTGCTCTGGTTGCGCTTCCCGCGCTTGCGCTGGCCCGCGATTATCGCGCTGGTCGCCCTTCTGGCCCTCGGCGTGCTCGGTCCCGTAATCTATGAGTTTGCGGGAGGGGATGCCGAGTGGGACGAGAGCGGTGGCTCCCGACTGGCGTTGATCGGCCGAGTGATCGACGTGACGATGCGGAATCCGGTAACGGGCCTGGGACCGGCGGCTTATCGACCTTACGCGAACATGGAGCCGCTGCTCTACGGCCGAGCCTACTGGCTTTCGCCACAGGTCAATTCGCACAACAACTTCGTGGACTTGTTCGCGCACGGCGGTGTTCTGGGCTTGCTCCTGTTCTTCTGGTTCGCGTGGGAGTTCGCCCGGTTAGGTTTCCAGTTGCGCGCCCGGCACTCGACGGGCTTTGTCGCCGGGTACGTCGACGGCATGTTGGCGGCCGGCGCAGGCGCCCTCGTGCTGATGGCCTTCGCGGACTGGATCCTGCCCTTTGTGTACAACGTCCGCTTCATCGGGTTCCAGGCCAGCGTGCTCGTCTGGCTGTTGATGGGCGGGCTGGTTGCCATCGAAAACTGGCCGCAACAAGCGACCGTAATGAAGGCGAGGCTTCCGTGAAAGAAGCGCCGGATCTCTCTATCATCATCGTCAACTGGAACACCGCTCATTTGCTCTCGAACTGCCTGTCGGCCATCGAGCAAACCGTGATCGCTGCTGGGCAGATCAGTTCGGAGACGCTCGTGGTGGACAACGGTTCGACCGACGGCAGCCCGGCGATGCTGCGTGAACGCCATCCGTGGGCGCACCTCATCGCTAACCGCGAGAATGTCGGTTTTGCCCGCGCCAACAATCAGGCCATTGCCGTTTCACGAGGCCGCTACGCGCTGCTGCTCAACAGCGACGCGCAACTCGTGCCGGGAGCAGTGGAAGCGATGGTGGCTTGCCTGGATGCCGATCCTACGGCCGGAATCTCCGGTGTATGCCAGGTCTTCGCAGACGGCCGCCCACAGTTCTGCTACGGCCGGTTCCCCACCTTCTGGCGCGAAGTGCGCACGTTGACGGGTCTGCATCGATGGGATCTCTCGCCCTTCGACACCCTCGAGCAGCCGCGCGTCGTGGACTGGGTTTCGGGCGCCTGCTTGATGGCGCGGCGCTCGATGCTGGACGAGATCGGACTCATGGATGAGCGCTTCTTCATGTTCGGAGAAGAGGTGGACCTTTGTTACCGAGCGACGCGGGCCGGCTGGAAGGTGCTGCTGACGCCCAGCGCCCCCATCATTCACATCAGAGCGGGCAGCAGTGGCAGGACCCCCGAGCGGATGATGCGATTGTATCGAGGCAAGATGCAGTATGCGCGCAAGCATTGGTCGCCCGCAAGCGCCTCGCTGCTGTTGGCCGCGATCCGGTTCTCGACGTTCGCTAAAGGATGCGCGTCCGAACTCGCCAGCGCGCTGAGAGGCGACCCGGCGAACGATAACCGTCTCTGGCGGAAGGTGGCTAATGGGGTTCGTGAGGAAGGGTTCGCGAAGTGATTGCCGCTGAGGTCGGATTGCGCCGGGTCTCGACGAACTGGCGCGCAGACGGACGCAGGCGTGGCAACACGCGCGAAGGCGTATGAGTCGGCTTCCTCCCATCGTATACGTCTCGAACGCCGGCTGGACCTCCGGCCTGCCCACCAACCGGCAGCAACTGCCGCTGCGCCTGGCCGCGCATACGAACGTGCTCTACTCGTCGCCTTTCTCGCTGAGCCAGGTGTTGATGGGGCGAGTCAAGTTGCGTGACTATGAGCCGGGCCTCCGGGAAGTGGCCCCGGGGCTTCAAGCCTTCCACAACCTGCAATTGCTGCCACTCGTGCGCGGCCAGGTCCGGCCGCTAAGCGATGTCGACCGCTGGCTGACTGCGCGCGCGCTGGCGAAGCAGGTCCGGCGGTTGGGCCACCAACGGCCAATCCTTTGGATGTACTACCCACCGAGCAATGCGCATCTGATCGACCGGCTTGACGCGTCGCTTTCGGTCTATCACTGCACTGACGATCACGCGGGATACGCGGAAGCGCTGGGTCTTGACCCCGAGAAGTCGGCCCGCGAGGAAGCGGAACTCGTCGAGGCCGTCGACGTCGTCTTCGCGACTTCGCGCCCCCTGTATGAGATGCACCGTCGCCGAAACCCACGCACCTTCCTGATGCCCAACGTTGCCGACGTCGAGCGCTTCGCACCCGTAGGGCGCGGCGAGGTCGCGCCGGCAGCCGAGCTTGCGCATCTGCCGCATCCGGTCGCCGGCTTCATTGGCGCGGTCGACGCATACAAGGTCGACTTCGAGCTTGTGGACGAGGTAGCGCGGCGGCTGCCGGGATGGAGCTTCGTCTTTGTGGGCCCCGTGGGCGTGGGCGATGGAACCGGGGAATCGGTTTTGCCGAAGGCCCCCAACGTCCACTATCTAGGGCCGCGACCGCACACGAGTTTGCCCTCGTACATTGCGGGCTTTGACGTTTGCACCATCCCGTATCGGCTGAATCGCTATACCGCGGGCGTGTTCCCGCTGAAGTTCTGGGAATACCTCGCCGCAGGCAAGCCGGTGGTGTCGACGGCGCTGCCGGGGCTCGTGGACGACGCGGACTGCGCCTATCTGGTGCGCAACGCGGAAGACTTCGCGGCGGCGCTGGTGGAAGCCGCGCGAAGTGCGGCCGAACCCAGGCTGATTGCCTACCGAACGGCGCGGGCCGCTCAGAACTCCTGGGAAGCGCGCGCCGGGTCGATGGTCAAGGTGCTGCTTGAACAGATGGACAAGAAGTCGGAAGCGATCCAGACATCTTCAACTCCCGCGACGAGTAGATATGCGGCTTAACCGTCTGGCTAACCCCCCACAAGCAGGTCAGCTTCAAAGCGCCAAGATCGTGCGCATGCGACAGCTGCTTCTGTTTGTTCTCGCCCTGTCCGTCCTCTTGCGTCTCGCTGTGGCGCTGTATCTCGGTGACTCTACACCGCCGGCAAAGGACGAGACGAGCTATTCTGTCCTTGCCTGGCAATTGGCGTCTGGGGAAGGTTACTCGTTCCCGACTGGCTGGTATCCGTTTACGCCTGCGGATACGCCGACCAGCCATTGGTCGTTCCTGTACACGGCCTTCGTGGCCGCGCTGTATTCGACAGCCGGGCCGCATCCGCTGGTGGCGCGGCTGGCGCAAGCGTTGCTGGCCGGCATCCTTGTGCCCTGGCTTACCTACAGGCTCACGCGCCGGATCATGGCCCACGCTCGCGGAGCGTCGGATTCCGAGTCGCAGGCGATCTCGCTTATTGCCGCGGGCCTCGCGGCCTTATACGCGTATCTCGCGCTCTACGGGGCCATGGTTCAGACCGAGGCGTTTTTTATCTGCGCGGTGCTGTGGTCGCTCGAACGCGGGCTTGCGATGGAAGCGTCATTCGAGCCGGCCCGCGGGAGTGAGGGCGCCCGCAGTATCTGGCCGACTGCTTTCTCCTTTGGTTTGAGTCTCGGCATTACGACACTCCTGCGCCAGTCGATCCTGCCATGGGTGGCGGTGATGTTCGCGTACCTGCTTTGGTCTGGCTGGCGCAAGGCCCGCTCGGGTGCGCGCGTCGCCCCACCAGGCGCAGACCATGGCGTGGTTCGCGCCTTTGCCCGTGTCGTCGGCGCCATGCTTCTGGCGGGCGTTGTGATCCTCGCATGCATTGCGCCATTCACCGTCCGCAACTATCGAGTCTACGGAGACTTCCTCCTGCTCAATTCGAACGCCGGGTACGCAATGTACTCCGCCCAGCATCCTATGCACGGCGCAAGTTTCGCCGAGTATGTGGGAGCGCCTTTGCCTGAGGACCTGGTCAGCAAGGGCCTGAACGAGGCGCAATGGGACAAGGAACTGATGCGCCGCGGCATTGGCTTTGTTCTCGCCGACCCCGTTCGCTACCTTATGTTGTCGTTGAGCCGGGTCCGAGACTACTTCGAGTTCTGGCCCACTGCCGATTCGTCGACCCTCTTCAACCTGGGCCGGGTGCTGTCGATCGGTGTCTTGCTCCCCTTCATGATCGCAGGCATCGTCCTGGCGGCGCGTCGCTGCGGCGCGCGGCTGACATTGCTGTACCTGTTTCTGGCTTTTTACAGCCTGCTGCACATCTTCACATGGGCAATGGCTCGCTACCGGCTGCCGGTGGACGCGGTGGCATTGCCGTTCGCCGCTCTGACAATCCATGCGCTCGCAGATCGACTCCTGTCGCGTCGCGCGGCCCGCCCTCGAGAGGCGGCGGTCTCGTGACGGCCTTGCCCCTACGACCCGCAGCAGCGCCGCTGCCACGTTCTTCAGACCCGACGCCGCGCAAGAGCGTAGATCGGGAGGGAGACGCGCCCATGGCTCTTGATATCTGCTACGTCCTGTTGTCTCCGACCTTTGGAATGCATCAATACACTGCGGACCTGGCGAACCGCGCGGTTGAAGCGGGTTGCCGCGTCACGCTCGTAACCACCGACTGCTTCCCGCGCGACAGGTACTCCAGCGCAGTCGAGGTGCTGACGCCAATCGACACGCGCACCACCGGTTTCTCGTCGGAGGCCGTGAGTCTATCTCACTTCCGCGCGGTTCGCCGGGTTCTCGATGGGCTGCACCCCGACCTGTTTCACTTCACCGGTCCGCATGTCTGGAACGTCTCGCTGGTGCGCGCGCTCACGCGGCGCGGCTTGCCGGTGCTTCACACGCTGCACGACCTCGACCCTCATCACGGGTCTGCGTACGGCCCGCTTCTCTATGCGTGGAACTCGGCCATAACGAAGAGCGCCTCGCACATCCTGGTGCATGGCGAGCGCTATCGCGAGCGGCTGGAGCGACGCGAAGACTGCGCAGGCCGCGTTACCTGCACACCTCTCCTGCACTTGTTCCTGGGTTGCGCGGCGACGGAATCGGCCGGGGAAGGGGAGTGCGCGGTCAGTTACGAGCCGTGGGCGCTCTTCTTCGGCCGTCTGGAGCCTTATAAGGGCGTCGACGACCTGGTCACGGCCTGCGACATGATGAACGGCCACAATCGACCGAATCCAAGCGTGGTAGTCGCAGGACCGGGCCGGCTTGAGGCGCTCTGGGCCGGCCCCCTGCCTCCGCGCCTTGAGTTGCGGAATCACCTGATAGGCGACGCGGAAGCCCTCGAGTTGTTCAGCAGATGCGGACTTGTCGTGCTTCCGTACGTGGAAGCCTCTCAGTCCGCGCTGATTGCCGCGGCCTACTACTTCCGCAAGCCCGTCGTAGTAACACGCACGGGAGCGCTGCCGGAGTATGTCAAAGACGGGCAGACGGGTCACATCGTCGAGCCTCACTATCCTACGGCGCTCGCCCGGACCCTTGAACGAATGCTGTCAGATCGCGGGGCGCTAATGCGAATGGGAAGCTCGGGACGTCAATGGTACGAGTCGCAGCGCCACGAGGAAACCGGAAGGCTGTTTACGCTGTATCGCCAGCTGGCTGCCCAAGGCACGTCGATGCGAGAAGGAGTGCGGTGAGATGACTACCAGGAGCGCTTCGTTTATTGAACTCACGGGTCAGGCCGCCCGCGCCCGGCCGCGCCTCCGCGCGCAACTGGCGCCGAACGAACGCCGAGCGTTGTTGGCGCTCGTCGACCTGTTCGTGATTAACGGGGCGCTTCTAATTGCGCTCCAGTTGTGGCAGGGCTTCACGCCCGGCACAGAGATCGTTCTGGGTCTTGCTAAGTGGTGGCTGACGCTGTCGGTCCTCTGGGGCGCATTCGCGATCACGTTCGACCTCTACAATCTGGCCCGAGCGGCGAGCGTCAGCAGCATCGCGGGCAGCACGGCCACTGCCGCTGCGCTCACCGCGCTGGCGTACGTTCTGATCCCCTGGCTCACACCCGTGATCGATAACCGCAGCTACGTGTTTGGCTTCGGCGCGCTGGCCATATTCTTCCTCACCTCCTGGCGCGTCATCTACGCGCGCTGGCTGGCCTCCGGCTCGTTCTACCGCAGAATCCTTATCCTCGGCACCGGCAAAACGGCTCATCACCTTGCTGCCGAACTGGACGAAGGCCTTCGCTCGGAGCGCGCGAATCCGTATCGGGGCACGGGGTATCAGGTCATCGGGTTGGTCGCGCCTCCGGGCGAGCGAGCCGATGACGCCAGGGTGCTGGGAGAAGTGAACGACCTTGTATCCATCGCCCGCGAGCTTGACATCGAGGACGTGGTGGTCGCGATCGAGTCAGACTGCGGTATGGGTCCCGAAGTCTACGAGGCACTGCTCGATTGCCGCGAGCTGGGCATCCAGGTGAGTTCGGTAGAGGCGATCAGCGAAAGGCTCACTTCCCGACTGCCCGTCGAGTATGCCCGCTACGACCTGGCTGCGCTCTTGAACCTGCGTGACCAGCCGGTGATTCGTCTCTATCTTGTCTTCAAGCGCTTCTTCGACATCTGCTTCTCGCTGCTCGCGTTGGTGTTTCTGGCCTTTCTCGCCCCGGTCATCGCTCTCGTCAACCGTCTGACGTCACCCGGCCCCCTGTTTTATGAGCAGGAACGCATCGGCATCGGAAGCCGGCCGTTTCGCGTGCTCAAGTTCCGTTCGATGCGCGTTGACGCGGAAGCAACGACAGGCGCTGTCTGGTCTGCGAACCGAGACCCACGCATCACGCCCATAGGCCGGCTGCTCCGCAAGACCCGAATCGACGAACTGCCGCAGGTCGTCAATGTGCTGCGCGGCGAGATGAGCGTCGTCGGCCCGCGGCCCGAGCGCCCGAACTTCGTCGGCCAACTCAGCGAGGAGATCCCGGTGTACCGGGCTCGTCACGCCGTCCGCCCGGGGATTACAGGGTGGGCGCAGGTCCATTACGGCTACGGGAATTCGGTAGAGGACAGCCGGATTAAGCTCGAGTACGATCTGTATTACGTGCGCCACTTCGGGCTCTATCTGGACCTGCTGATTCTGCTGCGAACGGTCATGGTCGTTGTCCAGTTCAAGGGGAGATAGCATGACGCGCGTCCTGATGCTCACGCAGGTGCTGCCTTACCCGCTCGACGCCGGTCCGAAGGTCAGGGCGTACTACATGCTGCGCCATCTGTCGACGCGGCACGAGGTCACGTTGATCTCATTCGTTCGACCGGACGACCGTGAGGACTACCTCGAGCACCTGAGAAGCATCTGCGCGGCCGTGCTACCCGTCCCCATCAAACGATCTGCTGCGCGCAATCTGCGCGCAGCCGCAAAAGGCATGCTAAGCGGGCAGCCGGTCGTGATTGCGCGTGATGACGTCCCCGAGATGCGCGCGATGCTGCGGCAACTCATGGCGGAGTGGAACTTCGGAGTGGTGCACGCGGACCAGTTGTCGATGTCCGGCTGGGGGCTGGTCGCCGCCCGAGAGGCGGCGAAATTCGGTCCGCGGCCCGTAACGGTGCTGGACGAGCATAACGCGATCTACCTGCTCGCCCGGCGCATGTCGGAGCGAGAGCCCCGTGTGGCGCGACGTCTCGTCATGCGGCGCGAGGCGCGCGCCTTCCGCAAGTTCGAAGCCGACATGATTAAGGCGTATGACCGCGTGCTGGTCGTCACAGCGGAGGACGCGCGGGCGTTGGAAACCCTGGCGCCCGGGATGTCGTTCCCGGTCATCCCCATTTGCGTCGACCCGGATCAGGTTGCGCCGGTAGAGTACGCGGCGGGCGGTCCGCCCACCATTCTGCACATGGGCACGATGTTCTGGCCGCCGAACGTGGAGGGGGTCCTGTGGTTTGCCCGCGAGGTGTTCCCACTGGTGAGGCAGGCGGCGCCGGCGGCCCGATTCGTGATCGTCGGCAAGAATCCGCCGCCTGAGGTTCAGGCGCTTGCGGCAGACCCCCATATCGAGGTGACCGGCTACGTGAACGACCCGACACCCTACCTTGCCGCAGCTTCGGCGTTCGTCGTGCCGCTCCATGCCGGCGGCGGGATGCGCGTCAAGATCGTCGACGGGTGGATGTGGGGAATGCCGATGGTGTCCACGCCGGTCGGCGCCGAGGGCATCGCCCACCGTGACGGTGAGAATATTCTCATCGCCGGCGATGCGACCGCGTTCGCATGCGCCACCATTGAGCTGCTGACGAACGCTTCTCTGAACGGCCGGCTGCGGACCGCGGGCCGTTCGTGGGTGGAAGAACACTACGGGTGGCGGACCGTCTACGCGCAGGTGGATGCGGTCTATGATGAGCTGGCTCACCGGGCCGGCCTCAACTGAGTAACGCAGGCCGCCTTTTGACGTTATCCATTTCGTGCGCGCTTAACCAGCGGGCTATCCGCAAAGGCGGAATGCTGCGGGTGGAGTCTCGAGCGCGCGGAGGAGAATTGAGAGATCGACGCCATGTTGCGGCCTTCAGGTGGGCTTCGGCCGTCACCGCCCTGGCCGTTGCCTTGCTATTCTGCCTGCCGCCGGCACTCACGGTTGCGGATACCTTCAGCGGCGCCCAGGCGCCGGACGGACCGACAGAGGCGAGCCGCACGTTTCTGCCCTTGATGTGGGCCGATCCGACCAGCGTCCCGCTCCCGACTGGCCCCAAGGATTGGCCCATGGCGGGCGCGAATCCGCAGCGGACCTCGTGGAACGCCGAAGAAGTGCGGGGACGGCTCAAGCCGGTGTGGTACCGGCCGATCGAACCGTATATCGCTCAGAACGTGCAGATCATCGCAGCTTACGGGCTGCTGTATGTCTCCACCGCGCGCGGCCTGATCGCGCTCGAGGCCGACACCGGGGCGACGCGTTGGATCTACCCGACCGAGCTGCCGCTCGGGCACTCGCCCACGATAGACAACGGCGTCGCATATGTGGGCGGACTGGATCACAAGCTCCATGCCATCGATGCCATGACCGGCGAAGGATTGTGGAGCTTCACGGCTGAAGCCGGGTTCGTAACGAATCCCCTTGTCGCGCGAGGCCTGGTGTATCTCGGCAACCGCGATGGAACGATGTATGCGGTTCATGCGAACGGTAGCCCGGAACAAGGCCAGTTGGCGTGGAAGCACAAGACCGGCGGGCCGATCCTCTTTTCTGCCGCGTACAAGGACGGCGCCGTCTACGTCGCATCGAACGACATGCATGCTTACGCGTTCGATGCAACGAACGGCCAGCTGATCTGGAAGTCAGCCAAGCTGCCGGGCGCGGGCTTTGCCTCCTGGTGGCCGGTCGTCACAGGCGAGCAGGTTGTCTTTGTCGGGAGTCGGGCCTATCGCACCGGCATTGCGCCGGGCAAGGACGCCGACGACACGCTAGACGTGCTCTATCCGAACCGGGCTACGGAGCCCGACGGGACGTTCATTGGCCCAGTCGGGACAGTTTCGGGCAAGTGGGCGCCTGGAACAAAGACTCTCGACGCATCGCGGATCATGGAACACTATGAAGCCAAGCCGTGGCGGCGAACGTATTTCGTGTTGGATCAGCTGACCGGCGCGGAGCAGACCTTCGACACGGATCGCGACGGTCGCCCTGAGTATGCTCCGGTTCCGTGGCACAGCACGAACTCGGGCACTCGATACCCCCCTGTCGTCGGCTATGATGGCGTCCTGTATCAGTCCGGCGACTACGAGTCTGCCCTCTACATTCCGTCGGGTCACGTCACGGGCTGGAAATACGGCAGCGAGTTTATCAGCATTCCCGCGGTGCGTTATGCCGCCGTCTGCGAGCCGTTGGCCTACTCGGCCGGTGGACGCCTCATCTACTTCTCGCTCACGAACGACCGCGAGGCGGGCGCCTTTGACATCTCGCTGCCCTCAAGCGCGCCGGATCGACAGTGGATCTATTACAGCTACTCGCTGGAGAATATGCTGCCTGGCTACAACGAGATGCTGGACGTTTCCTTCTGGAAGAATGACTGGATGGGGCCGTATGGCGGTCCAAACGGCGTTTACGCCAAACACGGCGACGAAAATCCGCCGATCCCCTATCGGGGCAAGATCTACATGCACCGGGGCAATGCAGTGGTTGCCTTCGGCAGCGCAACCGCAGCGCCCGTGAAGCTGTCGGTCCTGCGCATCCCGGACGCTGCGCCGGACCGTCCTGCGCCGCCTACCACCGATGAGTTGCAGAGCAGGCTGGCTGAGGAGGTCACAAAGATCGTCGACGCGGGCCATCTGCGGCCCGGCTATGGTCTGGCCGGAATCTTTGACATTGAGGGCCTGAAGGCGTGCGGCGACTATATGGTCGACTACTGGCGCAATCCCGCCGATATGCTGTATGCGTTGACTCGCACGCTGCCGCACCTGCCTGCAGCTCTGCAAGCTCGGACCCGCGCTTACCTCGCCGCCGAGTTTGAGGCATATCCGCCCTACGCCTACACCCACATTGGATGGCGCGACGGCGCGCCGCGCGAGGCTTTTGACCTTCCGCCTGAAGTTGACGCCGACCGCGCTGACTTTCCGCCGAGCAAGTTGCGCGGCAGCGCCTTCGTGGGCTGGGGGCCGGGCGATTGGGACAACGGCAACTTCCCGCCATACATCTTCTATGCGATGTGGAAATATGCGCTGACGATGGAGGATCCCCCGGCCATGGCAAAGGAGATCCTTACGCAAAGCGTCAACTGGGACGGCACGAGCAAACTGGAACCTGCCCCGAGCGACGATGTGCTCATCCGCTACCCGTTTGCGCACAACGCCTATGTCGCGGGCTATCTGGGCTATCTCAAGCTGCAAGCTTTGGCCGGGGAGACGGAGACGGCGAGTGTCAGAATTGAACTCGACCGGCTCCTGGCATTGCGCGCCACATCCTTCAGCAAGGACACTCCTTACGGGGGCAGCAGCCTGTCCTCGAATTACTGCCGGACCCTGACCGTCTCACGCAATTTTCTCTTCCTCGTGCCGGAGCTGGCGGACTACCTGCGCGAGAATGCTCTCGGAAAGGCGCAGGCCGCTGTGGAAGAGTACGAGCGGGTCGCCCCCTGGTGGTTCGTCGGCATGACCCAACAGGCCATCATGGAGAATGCCGTGCAACCGCTCTATGACGTCAACGCCATGTTCCAGGCGAAGGCTCTGATCATGAAGGAGCCGCGCGCCGAACTGGCGAAGTACCTCGACGTGCCGGCGTTTGCGCGGGGAGACCTCTTCTACATCCATAACCTTGTGACGCTGCTGGAGACGCCCGAATGAAGGCCCATTTCGCGCAGCACGTTCAGAGTAGCGGCGCGCCGAAGTTCCGAGGGTTAGCCATCGTCGCGATGCTGGCGTTATCGGTCCTTGGCGCGGGATTGCCGCTGGAAGCGGCGCCCGGCAGTTCCCGGCGCGTGTACGCACCGCACTTTACAGGCGAGGTGCAGTTCAACCAGACCGCGATCTTCTGGCTCGGCAAGGTCACGCCTACGAACAACTACGCGGACACGCGCGTCGGATATAACGACGACGAGTTGTGGGTTCATGTTGTGGTTATCGACCGGCGGCTGTGGTACGACGGCACACCCTCCTCTGATACACTCGCTGCCTGGGACGCGGTGACGGTGCTCGTCAGCCGCGACGGCGCCGCAGGCAACGTCCTGGACGCCAACGACTACCGGTTTACCGGCCA
>JALOOB010000286.1 GCA_025454635.1 Anaerolineae bacterium | reverse complement strand
GCCCGCATGACGCAGGCGCCCGACCACCCGTTGCTGCTGACCTTCCCCGAAGGGGAGTATCTCAAGGGCCTGCTAGCCCGGGCGGTGGAGTAACGATAGCCGCCACGAATTTCACCAATCAGGCGAATTCGTCGAATTCGGGTAATTCGTGGGATTCGTGGCGGCCATAGAAACAGCATGATATGACCGCATCTTTTCAACGGCAGCCGGAAGACTGGGAGCGCGATCTGGAAGACCGCCGCTTCGAGGAGCAGGTGAAAGCCGCGCTCAACGTCATGCGGCTGCGTTTCCAGGACTTCACGAGCGCGCATGATCTGCCGGACCTTGTCCTGCTGACAAGCGTCGGGGAGCAGCGCGTCAACGTGGCGCTTGAACTCAAGGAAAAACGCCAGCGTTACCGCCAGCGCTGGGAGCACCTCGCCGGCATCCCCGAACAAGACCTCTTTGCGCTCGACGAAGTCGCCGCGCGCAAGCTGTTGCCTTTCGCGCCTTACGCGTTTCTGCTGTATCATGATGAGACGGGACGGGGTCGCCCCTACGTCCTGTATTCGATCCTCGACCTGATGTGCGCGCCCAAGGTGCGCGTGCAGCGGCCCATCAACCTGCGCAGCGAACGTCTCAAGGCGAAGTGGCTGCTGAACCGGCGGCACGGCCGCGCCTACGCGGGACTGAACGACGCCTTGGCCGGCCTGCTCGCTTACCTGGAGCAGGACCTCGCAAGAGACGTCCGCGGGCTGGGTCCGCACGGCAGGTACGAAGGAGAAAACGTGGAGACGCTTTGACGCCGCACTGCCACCCATCGTTGTCAATACGCTTGTTCCGTCTCGTTGTGGGCTTGATCGCCCTTGCCGTTGTCTTTTCGCCGCTGCCCGCGTCCGCCCAGGCGCCGGAACGGCTCGTGCTGGCGTTCTATTACAACTGGTTTGACGAGAATAGCTGGGCGCCGGGCAAGGTGCCCGACGTGCCCGCTGAGCCCTATGCGTCGCGCGATCGCGGTGTTATGGGACGCCATATCGATCAGGCGAAGGGCGCGGGCATCGACGCATTCGTCGTGTCGTGGTACGGGCCGCGGGTCGAGAACAACCAGACGGAAACCAACCTGCGCGGCCTGCTGGACGAGGCCGCGGCGCGCGGATTCCGGGTGGCCGTGGACGTCGAGGTGGGCGGGCCGTTCTTCGGCGGGCCTGGCGACGTGCAGGCTGCGCTCGCGACGCTGCTTGCCACGCACGCGCAGCACCCCGCGTACCTGCGCTCGGACGGCAAGCCGGTCATCTTCTTCTGGCGGCAGCAGCGGTTCAACCTCGGCACATGGGGCGCCATCCGCAATGCAGTCGACCCCGGCCGCGGCAGCCTCTGGATCGAAGAGGGCGTGGATGTGTCGCCGCTCTCGGTGTTCGACGGGCATCACCTGTACAGCGTGACCTGGAATCCGCCCACGGACATGGCGCGCACCGCGCAGAAGTTCGCGCAGCGCACCAGGGCGATGGCCGCGAAGTTGGGCGTCCCGAAGGTGTACGTGGCGACGGTCATGCCCGGCTACGATGACACTCGGCTGCCCCGCGGGAACGCGTTCGCGGTGAGCCGCGAGGATGGGGCATACTACGCCCGGTCGTGGCAGGCCGCAATCAACGCTGCGCCCGATTGGGTCATCATCACGAGTTTCAACGAGTTCCCGGAGGGCACGTACATCGAGCCAAGCCAGGCTTATGGCGCGAAATACCTGGAGCTAACCGCGCAGTGGAGCGCGGCCTTCCGCGGGTCTGCGCCGCCGCCGCCGATGCCGGTCGTTCAGCCGAAGCCGGCCGCGCCTAAGGCTGCCGCAGCCCCGCCTCCCGCCAAACCCGCGCCGAAGCCGACGCCGATTCCCACCCCGACCCGGCCTCCCGTGACGCCGGAGCCGGTTTATGATGCGCCGGGCGCGCCCGGCCGTTATTAGCGGAGGAGTTTGCGCAATGATCGACCCGTCTTACATCGCCGAGATCCTCATCCCCTCCGACAAGCTGCAAGCCCGCATCTGCGAACTGGGCGCGGAGGTCGACCGCGACTACGCCGGGCAGGACTTGCTGCTGCTCGCCGTGCTGAAGGGGAGCGTCCTCTTCCTCTCCGACCTGATGCGCTGCATCACCACGCCGCACAGCATCGACTTCATGGCGACTTCATCTTACGGCAATGCCATGGAATCGTCGGGCGTGGTGCGCATCATGAAGGACCTGGATCAATCCATCGAGGGCCGAAATGTCCTGATCGTCGAGGACATCATCGACACCGGCCACACGCTGGACTATCTCGTGCGCATCCTCAAGGCGCGCGGCCCGAAGTCGCTCGAAATCTGCACGCTGCTCAACAAGCCTGCCCGCCGCGAGGTGCCGGTGCCGGTCAAATACATCGGCTTCGACATCCCGGACAAATTCGTGCTCGGCTATGGATTGGACTTTGTCGAGAAGTATCGCAATCTGCCCTACATCGCCGTTCTGTCGCCAGAATACTATACGTGAGCGCGGCCGCGCAGCGTC
The DNA here is from genome assembly GCA_025454635.1 of Anaerolineae bacterium. GTDB lineage: Bacteria > Chloroflexota > Anaerolineae > CG2-30-64-16 > CG2-30-64-16 > JALOOB01. Next base: position 2,201 of record JALOOB010000286.1, on the reverse strand, counting down.
GCGCGGCAGACTTCTCCTTGTCTCTTGCATCGCGCTCGCCATCTGGCTCGGCGCGACGTTCGCCGCGAGCGCCGAGGTTGCGCCCCCGCGCGAGCTTGTCCTCGACTTCCGCCCGCATGCCGCCCGCGATTTAGAGCCGGACGCGGGCGTCGACCGGGTCGGCCCGCGCGCGCCCGAGCCCTCGTTTCGCCGGTCCGGCGCGCCTGTCCTCACGGGCGTGCGCGTCTCCCCCTGGCCGCCCCGGCAGGGCCAGACACTCTCCGTCCACCTGCAGAGCCGCGCGCCGGTTACCTACACCCTCACCTTCGGCGGCCGCCCATACCGGGCCGTGGCGCAGGGGAAGGCGGGCGCGTGGTCGCTCGTCCCTGTCCCGCCGCTCACCTTGCCCGGCTACGTTCCGCTCTCGGTGCAAGCCGGCGCGGAAACCTTCACGCTTAACGTCCCTGTTTTCGCCGGGAGCTTCGAGACGGTCAACATTCCGGCCGCGACCGCCGGCCCCATCCTCTCCCAGCAGCAGAAAGTCGCGGCCGAGACCGCGCGCATGGGCAAGCTGTTCGCGGGATTCACTTCCGGCGGCTGGAACCCGCGCAGCCGTTTCGCGCCACCCCTCTCCGGCGAGTTCCGCCATTCCTCCCCGTTCGGCAGCCGCCGCACTTACGGCAATAACCCGGCCCTGTCCGCCCACGCAGGCGAGGATTACGCCGCTCCGCCCGGCACGCCCGTCTACGCCCCCGCCGCGGGGATCGTCGTCCTCGCCGAGCCGCTTTTCGTGCGCGGGAACGCCGTTGTGCTCGACCACGGCCACGGCGTCTACACCGGCTACTGGCACCTGAACGAGCTTGACGTCGCGGAGGGTGATGAGGTCACGACCGGCGTTCTGCTGGGGAAGGTTGGCAGCACCGGCCTGAGCACCGGCGCGCACCTGCACTGGGAGATGCGCGTTGGAGGGATGGCAGTGGATCCGTTGCAGTGGGCGGAATAAAAACGGCGCCAGGGCACAACGCCCTGACGCCGCAAATTGCCGGAATCGACGCAGCGCGAATTACGCGGCTTCGTCCTCGTCCTTCTTGCCCTTCTTGACGACCTCGACCTCGTCCGCAGACGCGGTCTCTTCCAGCGCTTCCTCGACCGCACCCGCGCGCGACATCGTGATCGCGAACACGACCTGCTCGGGGTCGTTCAGCACTTTCACCTTCGCCGGCGTCTTCAGCTCGCGCACGCGGATTTCGTCGTGCACGGTCTCCAGGGTCGACATATCCGCAAGGATGTGCTCGGGGATGTCGCCGGGGAGGCATTCGACCTCGACCGTGTCGAGGCTGCGCACCAGGACCAGATCGCCGCTGGCGGTGACCGCAGGCGGATGGCCCTCAGGCATCACGGACACGCTCACCTTTACCTTCTCGGTCATCGAGACGGCGAGGAAATCGACGTGCAGGATCGAGTGCTTGGTCTGGTGGCGCTGGATCTCGCGCGCCAGCACATGCAACGTCGGGCCGTCCGCGATCGTCATCTCGATTGGCCGCCCGCCGGCCTTGTGCAGCGCGATGCCGAGCAGCTTCCGGTCCATGGACACTGCCAGCGCTTCCTGGCCCTTACCATACACGACGGCAGGCACGCGGCCGGCCTCGCGCGATTCGCGATTGCTGTGGCGGCCAGTCCCGCGGAGCGTGGCCTCAATGCTCGTGTTCTCCATCTGATCTCGTTCTCCTTGATAAATGCAACACTTTATTCTATCTGAAACGGCGCAGATCGTCAAAAGCGAGACGGCATTCTCTGCGTTGCGCCGCGTTTGCGCCTGTGGTAGCATACCGGTTCATGGTCAGCACCCGCATCCCGCGCCCCGCCATCCTCGCCGCGCTCATCATCCTCCTGCTCTGGGCAGCCGGTTTCGCCCTGCTGCTGCGCGAGCGCCGCGCAAACACCTTCCCCGTCGGCCAGACCATCGACCACCGCCTCGCAGTGCAGCCCGGCGTGAATCTCTCGCCCGACGACCTGGCCGAGGACGCTCTCCCGGCGCGGCTTGACCAACTTGCAGGGCAGGGCATTCGTTTTGTCCGCTTCACCCTGCCGTGGGACGAGGTCGAGCCGCAGCGCGGCGCGTTCGAGTGGGGCCGATGGGACCGTGTCGCGGCCGCCTTCTCAGATCGCCCCGATTTGATTCCCATTGCCGTGCTCGACCGGTCGCCACAGTGGGCGCGGCG
>JALOOB010000285.1 GCA_025454635.1 Anaerolineae bacterium | reverse complement strand
TCGCCCCCTTCGTTGACGGTCAGGAAGCCGAGGTTGGCCGCGGGGCTGTCGATGATCTCGCGCAGGCGCCGGCCTGAGCCGCTGACAAGGAACGACTTGCCGGCCAACTCGGGCGCCGCTTCGGGGAGCGGCATGGTCTCTTCGAGGGGGAAGGTCCGCCGAGGGTCCATCTGCCAGCCGATCCAAACGGAGATGTTGCCGGCTGCGCCTTCGGTCGCTTCGATAGCAGTTCCGCAAGCTCGGGATATGGGGCGTCGATCATGGCTCCTCCAAACGAATAACACAAAGACATAACGGCACGGAGAACAGAGCATGGGTCTCCGAGTCGCTGCGTTTCAGACCTTCATCTGCTGCCGGCGATACAGCTCGTCGGGGCGGGTGTGGATGCGCGCGACGTCGTGATCGGTCATGAAGCGGGGTCCGCCCGCTGCGAAACTGCCGAGCAGCACGCGGGCCGCCTTGACGGCCATCGCAGTGACGTCGAGCACGTGCTGGGCGCTGCGGCCGAGGACGATCGGGCCGTGGTTCTGGATGAGGATCAGCTTCGGCTGCTCGCCGTACTGATCCATGTACGCCTGGATGCGGCGCCACACTTCGGCGGCGAGCGGCACACCCGGATCGGTGTAGGGCACGAGGACGGGCGCGGGGCCGCACATCACGATCTCGTCGGGGAAGAGGCGGCCCGCGTAGGCCTGCTCGAAGCCGGCGGAGCAGGTGAGCATGTTGATCGCGGTGGCGTGCGTGTGGCCGACGAAGGAGACGCCGGGGAGCTGTAGGCACAGCGCGTGCAGCAGCGTCTCGACGGACGGATGGCCGCCCTTGTCGGGCTCGGCCTTGGACGCGGTGAGCGCGTTCTTGACGTCCGCGTCGGTGAGGTTAGGCTGGTCGAGAAGCGCGAGCACCGGCGCGAACCGCACGCGCACGAAGCCGTCCGCGGTGATCGTGCGAAGCTGCGTGCCGGACGCTTTGACATAAAAGCAGTCGTCGTCCGCGCGGGCGGAGGTGTTGCCTTCGCCGAGAATGACGTAATCGAGTTCAGGCCGGCCGAGCTCGTTCGAGAGCGCGACGAGTTGTTCGAGGATGGGGTCTTGCATCGGGAAGGGGCTCCTTGAGTTACGGAAAGTCACTGAGAGTATAGCAGATGGCCGAAAATGCGCCATGACGGGCGTCACTTCGCCGGGGGCCACCCTTTCGCCGCTGGCTCGCGACAACGATGAGCGAACGCGACCGTCGAATTCGCGATTTTCGATCAAGTCTGTTATACTAATTATACATAACAGAAACGTTGGGCTGAGAGTGCGACTTGGCTCAAGTATGCCCGGCGCAAGCGCCGCGGCATCTCTGCCAGGGAAGGATTCTCAGTGTCATTTTCGGAATTTAACTTCAGCCCGCGCATTGCGGCGGGTATCGACGCGCTCGGCTACGAGCAGCCCACCCCCATCCAGGAAAAGGCCATCCCGCCCGTCCTCGCCGGACGCGACGTGATGGGCCTTGCGCAGACCGGCACGGGCAAGACCGCGGCCTTCGCGCTTCCCATCCTGCAACGCCTCGAACGCGGCCCGCGGCGCAAGCCGCGCGCCCTGATCGTCGCGCCCACGCGCGAGCTTGCGGAGCAGATTCACCAGTCGTTCGTCGCGCTCGGCGCCAAGACCGGGCTGCGCAGCGTCGCGATTTACGGCGGCGTCGGCGTGACCCCGCAGACGGATGCCCTGCGCAGGGGCGTCGAAATCGTCGTGGCGTGTCCCGGCCGCCTGCTGGACCACGTAGGGCAGGGGAATGTCGACTTGAGCGGGATCGAAGTGCTCGTGTTGGACGAGGCCGACCGCATGTTTGACATGGGCTTCCTGCCTGACGTGCGCCGGATCGTCCGCGCGACGCCGGCGGACCGGCAAACGCTGCTCTTCTCCGCGACCATGCCGGACGACATCAAGAAGCTCGCCGGTGAGGTTCTCAAGAACCCGCTGACCGTGCAGATCGGGCAGCCGGCGCCTGCGGAGACAGTTTCGCACGCGCTCTACCCGGTGGCGCAGCACCTGAAGACGACGCTGCTGAAGGCGCTGCTGCCGACGCTGGGCGAGGGTTCGGTCCTCGTGTTTACGAAGACGAAGCACCGCGCGAAGCGGGTGGCCGAGCAACTGGCGAAGGACGGCTTCCGGGCCACCTCGTTGCAGGGCAATCTGTCGCAGAACAAGCGGCAGGCCGCGCTGGACGGGTTCCGGGCGGGCGACCACCAGATCATGGTGGCGACGGACATCGCCGCGCGCGGCATCGACGTGCTGCGCATCTCGCACGTGATCAATTACGACATGCCGGATACGCCGGAGGCCTACACGCACCGTATCGGGCGCACCGGCCGCGCGGAGCGGACCGGCGAGGCGTACACAATGGTGACGAGCGAGGACGAGGCGGACGTGCGGGCGGTGGAGAGGGTGCTCGGCCAGCGCATCGAGCGGCGCACGTTGCCCGGCTTCGACTATGCGATGCCGAAGGCCAACGCGGATGAGTTTGCGCGCGGCCCGCGGCCCCCGCGGCCGCAGCCAAAGCAGCGCCCGATGGAGCCCGTTGCGCAGGGAGCGCCGCGCGGCGGCGCCCAATCCCACGGACAAGGGGAGCGGCGTCCTGCTTCGCCGCCGCCGCCACGGCCGCGGACTCAACCGCAAGGACGCGCGCCGCAGCCTGCCGGCTCGACCGCTTCTCGCGCGCGCTGATTGCAACGGCTCTAAAACACATATAGAACGGGGGGAGCGTCTGAAACTCAGGCAAACGCTCCCCCCGTTCCGCGTTCCTCGGCGCTGAACGCCGCTACGCTTCGTAACCCCGGCCGGCCATCGCGATGGCCTTTTCCCCGGCCAACTCCCCGAGGAATTCATTGTGGCCCATGGGGCGCGAGAACATCGGGTAGGTCTTTTCCACCGCGACCCGCTGCTCCTCCTCGCTCAAGGCGGCGGTGCAGTCCTTGAGCGTGATGACGTTGTAGCCCTTCTCGTAGGCGGTCCGCATGGTGGATTCCACGCAGCAGTTGGTGAGGAATCCGCCGAGCGCGACGGTCTGGATGCCGCGGCTGCGCAGGATGAAGTCGAGGTTGGTGGTGGCGAATCCGCAGAGGCCGCGCTTGCCCTCGATGACGATGTCGCCCGGCTGCGGCGTGAGCGCGTCGACAATCTCCGCGCCCCAGGTGCCCTTGCGGAACGACCGGCTGTCGACGACGCCCTTAAGAATGCCATACGGCTCGGGTGACAGCTCGTGATAGTCGTCGGTGAACGTGATCGGCGCAAACACGACCGTCGCGCCGAGCTCGCGAGCCTTCGCCACCGTTTCGACAGTGTTGGCGAGCATGTCCGTGCTCTCCATGACGCCTTTGACCGCGTCATGCAGGGCGCCGCCAGGGGTCGCAAAGTCGTTCTGATACTCGATCAGGACCAGAGCGGTGGTCTTGGGATCCATTTGCGCACTCCTTCTAAAGGATGGTTGCCAGGTCGTCCAGCAGCAACTGCCGGTCCTCGTCGCTTTGTTCGCGCTTCGCGAGCTCGCGCGCCTGCGCGATGTACTCGACGGCCGCCTGCCGGTTGCGGCCGGCCATGGCCGCGCGCGCCAGCGCCTCGTAGGAGTAGCCAAGATAGAAGGGCGGCAGGTCCGCGTCTTCGGTGACCTCGCGGCATTTTTCCGCGTACCAGGTGGCATTCTCCGGGCGCCCGGTGATGGCAAAAATGCGGGCGATCTGCCAGTAGCCGATTGATAATTCCTTGCTGCCGCAATCGGGGCGCTGCGTCCAGTGCCAGAGCGAAGCCATGCTCAGGTTGAGCATGCGCTCTTCTTCGTCCGGCGTGCGGACCTCCTTCTCGATCAGGTCCCACGCCTGATTGAAACAAGTTGTGGAGAAGTGCTCGTGGGCGGCTTGCATATCGAAGCTGGGTTCGCTGCTCATCAATGACCTCGCGGAGACGGTGGTATACGCGTGAATTGCGCGCTCCGGCGAGCGCGTCGTTGGCCTTGATTATACGTCAACATGGGTGTATGCTCCAGTTAAGATGCGAGATCGAGGAGGTCCGCATGAAGATCAAGTTTGCGCTCTGCGTAAGCCTGCTCCTCCTGATTGTCGTCCTGGCGCTGCCAGGGAATGCTGACGCGGCGTCTCCCAGCGGAGGCGGTTTCTGGTACCAGGTAAAACGGGGCGACACGCTTGCTTCCATCGCAGCGAAGTTTGGTGTGACCGTGGATGGCCTCGCGGCGGTCAACGGGCTTGCCAATGTCAACCGCATCTATGCGGGAACCTACCTCTGGATTCCGGCCGAGTCGGTCCCGCCCACATTCCCCCCGGGCCAGACGTGCCGGGCGAAGTACACCGTGCAGCGTGGCGACACGCTGGCAAAGATCGCGGCGAGATATGGCGTGACCGTGTGGCGCCTGGCCTGGAACAACGGCATCCAGAACTACAACCGGATCTACGTCGGCCAGCGCCTCTGCATCCCGTGGGCCGGCACGCCTCAGTAATATCCTGAACCGACACGCGATGACGCCCGGATAACCGCAGTTGTCCGGGCGTCATTTCGCGTTATGCCGCTACGGGAGCATTTCCCCCGCGGTTACTCCGGCATATTGTCCTTCGTGTACACGGTGAAGGGTCCCATGAGGATGCGGAGGCCGTCCTCGCGGGTCGGGTCCTTCGTGATCGTGTACTCACCCATGCGCCCGGCCTTGAAGGTCTCGCCTTCGCGCGCCTCGATCTGGCCGGTCGCGATGCCGTAGGTCGTGTAGTAGGTGAGGTAGCCGAGGTCGACGAACGACCAGAGCGCGAACTCAGGCGCGCAGCCGTTCTCGACGTACTCAGCCAACTCGGACGGGAGGCCGAGACCGGAGGTCTTGACCTTGTCGCAGAGGCCCTCGTCCTGCATGGCCTTGGCCGCTGCGACGATGCCGATGGAGGTGGGGGCCATGATGAGCTCCATGTCC
>JALOOB010000041.1 GCA_025454635.1 Anaerolineae bacterium | reverse complement strand
ACCGCCAGCGTCCGCTTCCCCACCAGCGCGTCGGTCTCCCGGTCGGGCAGGGAGAAAGCAATCAACATCGCCATATGGAGGCAAAACAGCGGCGCGCAGCCCAAGATCAGCGACGGCGAGAGCAGGCTGGCCTGCGTCGCGTACCCGGCATACGGCACGAGGATCGTCACGAGGATGGACGCCTCAATCTCGCCCCACTCGCGGCGCGCCAGCGCGAGTGGCGGCGCAGAGTAGCCACGCGCCCGGCAGGCTCACCGCGCCGATCAGCGCCGCGACGGGCGCGCGGAACGCCAGGAAGAGGATCGCTAGCGCGCTGACCCCCGCGCACACCCGCGCCGCGCGCAGCGCGGTCACGCGCGGCAGCTTCCCCGCCGCAAAGACCCCGCTCCCCCCGCTGAAATACGTGCGGTTCGCATTGTTCAAGTCCGCGTCGTCGTCGTAATACTCGTTGGCGTACTGCGCCACAAGCTGCGTCGCAGTGACCATGACCTGCCCGACGACCGCCGCGAGCCAGTCTACACTCGCAATATCATCCGCGGCCCACGCCAGCCCCAGCCCGTACATCAGCACCCCGCCGAGCAGGAACACCGGGCGGGTGAGGGTGAGGAATGCGCCGACGCGGTCCATTATGCCGCTTCGAACGCGCGCAGTTCCGCCTGGATCTGCTCGCCCAACTCGACCAACCGCGTCGCCTGCGCCTGGAGGGCCTGTTCTTCGGGCGTTTGCGCCGTCCACTTAGGCACCGGCGTCGGCCTGCCCTCTTCGTCGATCGCCACAAACACCATCATGCACGAGGTCGTCTGCTCGTAACGGCCATGGCGGGGGTCGGCCGACAACACGTTTACCGCAACGGCCATGCTCGTCCGCCCCGTGCGCACCAGCCGCGCGCGCAGCTCTACGATGTGGCCGACGGTCACCGGCTTGTGGAACACAATGCCGCTGACCGACACCGTGACGCACGGCAGCCCGCACCACCCCGCCGCGCACGCATACGCGGCCTCGTCCATCCACTTCATCATCGAGCCGCCGTGGACGTTGCCGTAGATGTTCCGGTCGGCTGCGCCGGCCAGGAACCGCATCGTGAACTCGTGATCGTGTCCGGCCATCATCCGCCCTTCCTATGCGCCGCGCGCGTTGCGCCGGCTCAGATACGCGTGCCACAAAATCCGCGCGGCCACGGCGCGGTAGGGTCGCCACGTCTCCGCGATCACGGCGAGTTCGTCGCGGCCGGGCTTCTGCGGCAGGGCCAGGACGTCGCGCGCAGCCACTTCCAGCGCCAGGTCGCCCGCCGGCCACACATCCGGCCGCCCAAGGGCCATCAGCAGGTAAATGTCGGACGACCATCTGCCGATCCCCGTTACCGAGGTCAGCGCCGTCCGCGCGCTGTCGTCATCCTGCTCGCGCAGCCCATCGAGATCAAGCGCGCCTGTCAGCACCGCGCGCGACAACTCGCGGCCATAGCGCGTCTTCTGCCGGCTGAAGCCGATGGCCTTCAATTCAGCGTCGTCAAAATCGAGGAAGCGCGCGGGCGTCAGCGGGTCCGCGGCCGCGCGGAGGCGGTCGAACGCCGCGCGCGCCGAGGCGAGCGACACCTGCTGTTCGAGGATGATATGGAGCAGGGTGGGGAACCCTGGCTCGCGCGCCCACAGCGGTGGCGACCCGTGCGCCGCAACCACTGCGGCCAGCCGTCCGTCCCGCGCCGCCAGTTCCTCCGCGGCCGCGCGCAGCGTTTCTTCGTCCAGTCGCTCCACCTGTAGCGCCTCCCAGCCACCATTGTACCGGAGAACGGCGTCGCGCGCACGACGAGGAGACAGGCGGGTTAGAACGGGAGTTCGCATTACATAAGCCTAACGCACAGGCGCGATACTTGTGTTTGTCCGGCCCACAATTAGAGCGCAAGGCGCGCACAGCGCATGCGCAAGGAGGAACCACATGGCGAAGTTTCTGTTGGTTTACTCTGGCGGCAATCCGCCCTCCAGCCAGGAAGAAGGCGAGAAGGTCATGGCAGCCTGGATGGCCTGGTTCGGCCGTTTGGGTCCCGCGGTCGCGGACGGCGGAATGCCCACTGCGCATCCGGCGCGCGCCATCTCGTCGCAAGGCCAGGTCAGCGAGGTCAACGACTGGCTTGTCACCGGCTACTCGATCCTCGAAGCAGGATCGTTGGACGAAGCGACCCAATTCGGTAAGAGCTGTCCGCACCTCGAAGCGGGCGGCGCGGTGCGCGTCTACGAGTTGACGCCGGTCATGTAACGACAAAAAAGACCCGACCCTACGCCATTTGATAGTGGCGCGGATCGGGTCTGCGTTCCGACTTACCCCGACGGGTCATTCAGGGCCCGTCGGGGCTTTGCTTTTTGCCTAATCCACCGCGTCGCGGACGTCGGCCTTCACGCGCTGCCATGCGTGCCGCACTGCGTCCTTGAAGTCGTCCCACGCCTGGCCGGGGTGGCTGGTCTCCCACTCGCGGCGCGCGTCCATTTCAAAGTCGTTCCAGTTGCGGCCGCGATACCGGCGCTCATTGGCCAGTGTGTAGCCGTACTGGTACGCGGGGCGATACCGCTCGTAATCATACCCGCGCGACCGGTACGACGTCTCAAAGTTGTTGCGGAAGTCGCGGTCATAGGTGTCGAACGAGCGGCTCATGCTGCTCGCGGTCCGGTCGAACCCGCGCTCCATGTCGCGGCCCGTATCCCGCAGGCTGTCGCCCGCGCGGTCGAACCCGCGTTCCATGTCGCGGCCCACGTCCTTCGCGCCTTCCTTGAACCGCTCCCACCCGTAGCGCACGGAGTCTTTGAAGTCCTCCCACGCGTCATTGGGATGGCTGCGCTGCCAGTCGGCCCGCGCCTCCGACTCGAAGTCATTCCAGTTGCGGCCCTGGTAGCGGTCGCCCAGCTGCCAGCCGTACTGGTAGGCCGGGCGATAGCGGTCGTAGCTCCGGCCCATGCTGCCGTAGCGGGTCTGCCAGTTGCTGCGGAAGTCAGTGTCGTAGTCCTCGAAGCGGCGGGACGAGCTGCCGGTGAAGCCCATGCTGGCGCCGCTCATGCCGGTGCTCATGTCGCTCATGTGGCCGACCGACTGCGTCGAGCCGACCGCAGGATCATAGCCCTTCCAGCCGGACGCGCGCCACTCGGACGCGCGCTGCGTCACGTCCACCGGCGAGAAGCGATTGAGGATCTCGGAGGCGCGGCCTACCATGTTGTCGGTCGCGCGCACGGTCAGCAAGGTGCCGCCGCGGCGGATGCCCTCTGCGTAGTAGCCGGCTTCCTCTTCCGGAATGCCCACGTCGGTGAGCGCGCCGATGAGGCCGCCCGCCACCGCGCCGATACCCGCGCCTGCGAGCGTCGTTGCCAACGGCCCGGCCGCCACGATCGGCCCGATGCCGGGGATCGCCAGCGCGCCGAGGCCGACCACGAGGCCGGCGAGGCCGCCAAGCGCCGCGCCGACGCCCGCGCCGGCCGCCATGCCGCTCGCGTCGCCCGCGCCCGTCATTTCCGACGTGCCGCTCGCGCTCGTCTGGTTCGTGCGCACCACGCTGATGTCGTTTCGGTCAAAGCCGCTGCGGAGCAGCTCTTCCAGCGCGCGCTGCGCCGTGTTCATGTCGTCGTATAGCGCTACAACTGTCCGATCCATATGTCACTCCTTTCAATACACTACCGCTGCCTTCTCAAAGGCTTTGCCGGCAGTACTAATACAAACGACACAGCGGCGCAATTTGCTCCAATCAACTCCGCCCAATATCCGCCCTCGCGCGACAGGATGGACAGGATTTTTCAGGATTGGCAGGAATCTGCGTTCCGCCCGCGCTCCGCAAATCCTGTTCAAATACGCCCGTCCGCCGAAGGCGCCCCGCACCCCATTCACGCGCTTGCGCGGGGCGTGTGCTCATGGTAGACTTAGCGACAAAAGGCACGAAGTCGGCGCGACCTTAGCGACCGCGCCGTGTTGATCATTACGCCAACCTAAGAACCACTCCCCGGCGCCACCACTGGCTCCCGACTGCGCGATGACGGCGGTCCACAGGGCAATGCCTGCCCCGGCAGATGGCCGACGCGGAATCACGGCAGAGGAGCATCTCATGGCTATCCCCTTGGACTGGCGAAGGTACCATCCCCCGGCCGATGCGCGCGCCATCCTGGAGCAGTGTCGGGGCGTATTCATTGCCAGCAGCACCGATCAGTTGATCGCAGTGGCCACGGGCGGCAAGCCGCCCTCAGAGGAATACGAGGTTGCGTACGACGTGCCCGGCAAGGGTCGCTTCCTCGAGGCGACCGTCGCGCGCGTGCGCAACGGCGTCGTCGCGAACTACACCGAGCCCTACATGCGCCGCCGCGACCCCGACTGCATGGTCGTGGCCGACGATCTGCCCACGGACAAGGAAACGTTCGAGCAGCGCTACGGGCTGCCGTTCGAGGTCGTGCGGACCGAGGCGTTCGAGTGGCTGAAAGGGCAGGAGTTGCTCGTCTTCGCGCTGTACGCGGGGCAGGCGGACATGGGCATGGACACGCTCGTCCTGGCGCCGGCCAACTGCGGCTTCTTTGCGCTGGGCCTCGCCATGCTCCAGGGCATCATCCCCTACGAAGCGATCACGGACAGCTTCGCGCCGCGCGCGGTGATCTACGTTGCGCCCGTCCTGCGCCACACCCGCTTCGAGGGCAAGCAGGTCGTCGTCCACCGCCGCATGCCCGACCTGCACGAGATGTTCTCGTTCAACCTCTATCCCGGCCCCAGCGCCAAGAAGGGCATCTATGGCGTCCTGATCGCACTGGGCGAGAAGGAGGGCTGGGTCGCCGCGCACTGCTCGACCGTGCAGGTGGTGACGCCCTACGACAACGTCGTCACGATGATGCACGAGGGCGCGAGCGGCAGCGGCAAGAGCGAAATGCTTGAGCCGGCCCACCGCGAGGCGGACGGCCGCTTGCTCGTCGGCACGAACATGATCACGGGCGAGAAACGCCACCTCGAAATCCCGCGCTCGTGCGAGCTGCATCCCGTGACTGACGACATTGCGCTGTGCGAGTCATGCGTAGCGAACGCGAACCCGCAGCCGAACGGCAAGCTGCGCGTGCGAGACGGCGAGGACGCGTGGTTTGTCCGCGTCAACCACATCGACCATTACGGCGTCGACGTCCAGTTGGAGCGCCTCACCGCGGAGCCGCCCGCGCCGCTGCTCTTCCTGAACATCGACGCGGTGCCCGGCAGCCGCGCGCTGATCTGGGAGCATGTGCTCGACGCGCCCGGCAAGCGCTGCCCGAACCCGCGCGTCGTCATCCCGCGCCGCATCGTGCCCAATGTCGTCGAAGGCTCTGTGTCCATCGACATCCGCTCGCTCGGCGTCCGCACCCCGCCCTGCACGCGCGAGCAGCCGAGCTACGGCATCATCGGCCTGATGCACTTGCTGCCTCCCGCGCTGGCGTGGCTGTGGCGGCTGGTCGCCCCGCGCGGTCACGACAACCCAAGCATCACCAACAGCAGCAACATGGAGAGCGAGGGCGTCGGCTCCTACTGGCCGTTTGCCACCGGCCGCCGCGTGACGCAGGCCAACCTCTTGCTCGACCAGTTCGTTTCCAACCCGCGCACGCGCTACATCCTCACGCCCAACCAGCACATCGGCGCGTGGAAGGTCGGCTTCATGCCGCAGTGGATCGCGCGCGAGTACCTGGCCCGCCGCGGCAGCGCTAAGTATCGCCCGGACCAGGTGGAGCCGTCCCGCTGTTCGCTGCTCGGCTACCTGCCGCAGCAGCTCAACGTCGAGGGCCGCAGCCTGCCGACCCGCCTGCTCCAGGTGCATGCGCAGCCGGAGGTCGGCGAGGAAGCCTACGACAAGGGCGCGGAGATCCTCTACACGCTCTTCGCGCATCATCTCGCGAAGTTCCGCGAGCCCGACCTTGCGCCGCTCGGCCGCGAGATCATCGACTGCTTTTTCGACCGCGGCGATGCGGACGACTACCGCAGCCTCATCATCGGGGAGTAACGCACGCGCAGCGTGACAGGCTGCCTGGTTTGCAGCCCGTCACGTCTGCCGCTTCACCCGCGCGCCGCCCAGCTCCGCTCCGCGGCCTCCACTGCCGTGCGGACGCCGTCCTCCGCGCGGATCTTCGCCCCGATCTCCGCGGCCCTGCTGCGCATCCCCCCATCGCTCACCGCCTGCTCGATCGCCGCGGCCAGCCGCTCGACGGTCAGCTTCTTGCGCGGGATGGGCGCGGGTCCCGCGCCGAGCGCCTGCACGCGCGCCCCCCAGAACGGCTGATCCCCGAAAAACGGGATAACGATGCCCGGCACCCCTGCGGCGAGCCCCGCCGCCGTGGTCCCCGCGCCCCCGTGATGCGCCACTGCGGCCATGCGCGGGAATAGCCACCCGAACGGCGCCGACTCCAGCGCGAAGATGCTGCGCGGGAGGTCGCCCGCAGCCAGCCCGCCCCAGCCCCCCAGGATCACCCCGCGTTGGCCGGCGCGCGTGAGCGCGTCGATCACCAGTTGCGCGGTTTCGCGCGGCTTCTGGTTGCTCATGCTGCCGAATCCCACGTAGACCGGCGGCGACCCTGCAAGGAGGAAGTCACTCAGGGCAGGGGGCGGCGTCCATTCCTCATGCCGGTTCAGAAACCAGTACCCCGTCACATGGACGTTCGCGCCCCAGTCCGACGCTCGCGGGATGACCACCGGGCTGAACCCGTACAGCACGGGCTCGCCGCGCAGGACCGGCGAGTTGAACGGCCCGCTCATCGGCGCGGGGGGCAGCCCCAACTTCTCCCGGCGCACGCGGGTGTCGGCTGCGCGAATGGGCTGCCACATCACTTGCCGCGCCAGCGTGTAGGAGAGCTTGTTGACCGGCCCGATGCTGAGGGGCGTCTTCGGCAGCGCGAAGCTCGGATAGGCGCGCGTCGGCGTGTACGGGATGTAGTATGCTTGCGTGAAGGGGATGTCCAGCTTCTCGGCAATTGCGGTGCCGGTATAGATGCCCGCAATCCCCCCAACGATCCGGTCCGCGCCGCGGCACGCCTCGACGCCCGCGTCCGCCAGCCGCAGCGCGCCCGTCTTTGCCTGACGCCCCATCTCGGCCATGATCGCGCGGAAGTTGCCCTCTTCGAGCAGGCCGGCCATCCCTTCGGCAATCTCCTGCACGCGGCCCTCCACGCGCCAGTACTCGATCCCATTGGAAGCGACAAGCGACTCGAAGTCCTCGTGCGTCACCAATCGCACCGCGTGACCGGCCGCGAGAAAGCCTTTGCCGAGAGCCACGTAAGGCTCGACGTCGCCCCGGCTGCCCGTGGCGAGGATGGTAATACGCATGGGGGGTCCTTTCCGCGCCCGGCGGCGTTCGTGCGGGCGGTCGCAGGGAGTATAGCAGAAAATCGCGCAAGCGCCCTCGGCAGGGTTGGTGACCGTGCCGCTGCTGCGCTTGCTTGCGCATCGCTTGCGCGATTTATGTGGCAAGGTTAGAATCATGCCACTTGCGCGCTTCTGGAGGGACTATGCTGCGTCCGACCCGCCTTTCGCTCGCGTTCGCGGGCTTGCTGGCTGCCTTGGTCCTTGCTGCCTGCGATCCGGCGGGTGGAGGCGGCGCGCCGTTGCCGCCCCGGCCAACGGCGACCCTTGTGCCCCTGCCGTCGCCAACGTCGGGCTATGGGCAGCCTGCAAGCGGGCCTGACATGACGATCGCGGCTGTGAACGCAGCCGGCCAGCCGGTCGAGCGCATCGTCGACGGGAATGCGGTGCGTCTTTCGGCAACTCTGCGCGCGCCGGTGACCAGCGAGACGGAAGTTGAGTTCGCGCTGCAAGGCGGCTCCCCGGTGCCGCTTGGCGCGTGCGTCATTCCCGCAAACGGCGTCGCGTGCGAGCTGCCGGTGCGCGCCGACGGGTGGGCGTGGGAGAACAGGGAGTTGGTCGGCCTGCGGTCTGTCTCCGCGACCGCAGCCGGCGGCGCGCCCGCGGCGATGACCACCTTTGCCGTGACGGCGAAGCCGATCATCCTCGTCCACGGCCTCAACTCCGACGAAACCTCGTGGATCAACTGGATTAAGTCCGGCGGCTACCTCGAAGCGCGCGGCCTGCCAGGCTACGCGGTCGACGACGGCCAGTTCGGCACGCGGCGCATGAACACCGGCATCCCCTCGCAGCCGAAAGCGCCCACCTTCAGCATCGCGCAAAACGCCGAGGTCGTCGCCGAATACGTCGAGGCGGTCCGCAAGAACACCGGCGCGGAGCGGGTCGACCTCGTCGCGCACAGCCTCGGCGGGCTGATCTCGCGCTACTACGTCCAGAACCTCATGCCCGTGGTCGAAGCGGCCGGTCTCCCTGCCGCGCCGGTCGCCAATCAGCTATTCATGGCCGGCACGCCCAACGGCGGCACCCCCTGTGGCCGGATTCCCGCGGCCATCGGCCTTTTCTCCCCCGCCACCACGCAGATCACCCCTGAGTACCTCTCGCAGGTCTTCAATCCCACCGTGCGCGACCGCCGCGGCGTTCCCTTCTTCGCGATCGCGGGCGATGCGGTGCAGGAGAAGGTGGCGATCCGCTGCACCGAGTTGCCGACCGACCGCTATGTCTCGGTCCGCAGCGTGCTCCAGGGCGTGTCCGTCGCGCCCGACCGCATCTCGGGCATCCACTCTGACCTCAATAATCGAGAGGACAGCTTCGAGCGCATCTTCGCGTCGCTCGCCCGCTCCCCCGAACAGTATCCCATCGAGATGGAGCCTGCCACCGCGCCGTTGGCCGAACCGGAGCAGGCGCAGAGCACGCTCGTCCAGTCCGGCACGCTGACCGCCGGGGAGACTGTGTCCGTCACGCTCACCATCGACCAGGCGCGCAGCGCCAGCTTCATGCTGCTTGCGCCGGGGAGCGAGGTCAGCATGACGATCAAGACGGTCGCCGGCCGAATCCTCACCGAAGAGACCCCGCTCACGAACCCCAACGTCACCTTCGAGCGCGTGCTGGACGACAACGGCATGGTGTCGCTCGGCTACGGCGTGGTGGAGCCGCGGGCGGGCGCGTGGGAGATCGGCCTGACCGCGCGGAAGACACCCCCCGGCGGCGGACCGTTCGCGGTGCTGGCGACAATGGACACTGACCTTGCGCTCGCGGCCGAGATCGCGCCGGGCGCGCCGCGCGCGGGCCAGCCCGCGCGGCTGACGGCCCGGTTGTCCGGCCCGCAGCCGCCGCAGCAGGTCTCGCTCCAGGCGCGCATCTCCGGCCCCGCGGACGAGTCGACCGTGCTGCCCCTTCAGAGGGACGGTGACGCCTTCGCGGCGACATGGACACCGGGGGCTGCGGGGGAGTATACTATCGTTGTCGAGGCAACCGGCCTTGACGCGGCGGGCAACCTGTTCGAGCGCCTGGCGGTGCTCGGCGCGTCACCCGGCGAGTAGCCCTGCCTCGTACTGCATTCTACGGAGCAACAGCATGGCAGCGCAGCCGCTCCCCGCAGCCCTCCCGCTCTCCGGCGAGCCCGTCGCGTTTCGCGCCATCCGCGGCCCGGAGGACGCGCCCGCGCTCCACGCCGTCCACCTCGGGCGGCAGGCTGCAGATGGGATCGACCCGCTCTCCCGCGCCGAATCCTTCCCCTCGCTCGACTCGCTTGCCCGGTCACTTGCGCAAGCCGTGGAGAAGGGCGAAGCCGCGCGCTGGCGCGTGGCCGAAGCGGGCGATGCCGTGGCCGGCTACGGTCGCGTCGCGGACTGGCCGGAGGCCGACGGCACGCGCGTTTACCTCGTGAGCGGCTGGGTGCTCCCGAAATGGCGCGGCCGCGGCATCGGAACCGAGTTGCTGCGCTGGGGCGAGGCCGCAGCGCGCGAGATGGCGGTGGGCCGGCCCGGCGAGCGTTTCGAGTTCGCCGGCAACGCCAGCGCAACCGAGCGCGACTCGGCCGCCCTGCTGCTCGACGCAGGCTATCGCCCCGCGTATACGGTCCTCGAAATGGGCTTCGATCCCGCCTTCCCACTCCAGAGCGCGTCCATGCCCCACGGGATCGAGCTTCGCCCGGTGGCGTCTGAGCATCTCGAACCGATTGCCCGTTGCGTCGCGGATGCGTACAGGCACGAGTTCGCGGGCGGGCGTTACCAGGAGGTCTTTGACCCGGTGGAATGGGCGCGCGAGCTTGCCGAGCCGAAGTACGACCACAGCCTGTGGCAGGTGGCGTGGGCGGGCGATGCGGTGGTGGGCGAGGTGCTATCAGAGGTCGAAGGCGACGGCGCGGAAGTGTTCGAGGTGAGCGTCGCTCCGCGCTGGCGCCGGCGCGGCATTGCCCGCAGCCTGATGATCCATGCCCTAAGCGTCCTGCGAGCACGCGGATTCGAGCGCATCCGTCTCAGCACCGTAGCCGAGTTCCCCACGCAGGCGCGCGATCTCTACACCGGTGTAGGCTTTCGCGTCCTCAAGGAGTTCCCCCGCTATCGCAAACCTCCCGCCTGATCCCTGCGTCCTGCTTCAGTAGGGCTCTCTCCCACGGCCACCGCGGTAGTGCGGCGGAGCTTTTGACATCTCGCCACACCTCTGTTACGCTTGCGCAAACATTTGCGCTGGATGATTCATGCCGCCCGTTTCCATTATCGACCTCGCCCGCATCGCCCAGGTTTCGCCGTCAACCGTCTCGCGCGCGTTGCAGGACAACCCGCGCATCAGCCCCGAGCGCCGCGCCGAGATACAGGCGTTGGCCGAGCGCCTCGGCTATCGCCCGAGCCAGGTTGCGCGCAGCCTGGTCACGGGCCGCACGCACACCCTCGGCGTGGTCGCGTCCGACGTGACCGACCCGTTCGTGGCCGAGGTGCTCAAGGGGGTGGAGGCGGCCGCGCGCGAGGCGGGCTACGGCGTGCTTATCGCCATGTCCAACCGCAACCCCGCCGAGGAAATCGAGGCCGCGGAAATCTTGCTCGACCACCAGGTTGACGGCCTTATCGTCATCTCCAGCCGCGCGCCCGAGCGCTACGCCCGCTTCGGAGACGAGGGTGAGCGGGTGCCGCTCGTCCTGCTGAACAACGAGCAGCCGGGCCCGAACATCTACAGCGTGCGGATGGACAACGAAGCGGGCGCGCGCGAGGCCGTCACCTATCTGCACGCGCTTGGCCATCGCCGGATCGGATTTGTGGCGGGGCCTGAAGGCGGCCGCAGCAGCCGCGAGCGCCTCTCCGGTTACCGCCAGGGCATCCGCGCCTGCGGGCTGGACGCGTCCGACGAGTTGATCCGGCACGGCGCGGGGCTGCCCGAAGACGGCCACGCCGCGCTCGACGCGTTTCTGCGGCTTGCGCAGCCGCCCACCGCAGTGCTGTGCTACAACGACCTGACCGCGCTCGGCCTGCTCGCGGCCGCTGCGCGCGCCGGGCTGCGCGTCCCCGGCGATCTGTCCGTCGTCGGCTACGACAACATCCCGCTCAGCGCGTTCGCGGTCCCGCCGTTGACCACGGTGGAGCAGCCCAAGGCCGCAATGGGCCGCGCAGCGATCGAGGTTTGCCTGGCCGCACTCGGGGGCGAGCCGATCAGCGAGCGCATCCTAAGCGGCCAACTGGTGCTCCGCGAGAGCGCCGGCCAACCCGCCCGCTAACCAACGTCGCGCTCTCGCGCTTCCGGACGGACCAGCCCGCCGGAAAAGCCGCATTGCGCAAACGTTTGCCCAACGGCCCTGCGTGGGCCGATCATCAACAAGGAGCTTCACAACGATGCAACGCAAAGTTCGAGTCGCCATTGCAGGCGTGGGCAACTGCGCCAGCAGCCTCATTCAGGGTGTCCACTACTACGCCGAAGCTGAGCCGGAAGACAAGGTGCCCGGCCTGATGCACGTCGACCTCGGCGGCTATCATGTCAGCGACTTGGAGTTCGTCGCGGCGTTCGACGTCGACGCGGACAAGGTGGGCAAGGACCTCGGGGAAGCGATCTTCTCCGGCCAGAACAACACCTACCGCTTCGCCGCCGTCCCGCACCTCGGCGTTACGGTCCAGCGCGGCCCGACACTCGACGGCCTCGGCCGCTATCTCCGGCAGGTCATCGACGAGTCGCCCGCGGCGCCGGTCGACGTCGCCGCGGCGCTCAAGGCGGCGAAGGCCGACGTGCTCATCAATTATCTGCCCGTCGGCAGCGAGCAGGGCGCGCGCTACTATGCGGAGCAGGCGCTTGCGGCCGGCTGCGGGTTCGTCAACTGCATCCCGGTTTTTATTGCCACCGATCCGGCCTGGGCCGCGCGCTTCACGGAGGCCGGCCTGCCCATCGTAGGGGACGACATCAAGAGCCAGGTCGGCGCGACGATCACCCATCGCGTGCTCACGCGCCTCTTCGAGGATCGCGGCGTGCGCGTGGATCGCACCTATCAGCTTAACTTCGGGGGCAACACGGACTTCCGGGGGATGCTGGAGCGGGACCGGCTGGAGAGCAAGAAGATTTCCAAGACCAACGCGGTGACTTCGCAGTTGACCGAGTCGGTGGCGGACGAGAACGTGCACGTCGGCCCGAGCGACTACGTGCCGTGGCTGACCGACCGCAAGTTTTGCGAGATTCGCATCGAGGGGACGACCTTCGGCGACGTGCCGCTGCTGATGACCGCGCACCTCGAGGTGTGGGACAGCCCGAACAGCGCGGGCGTAGTGATCGACGCGGTTCGCTGCGCCAAGCTCGCGCTCGACCGCGGCATCGGCGGTCCGCTGCTCGGCCCGTCGAGCTACTTCATGAAGAGCCCGCCGGAGCAGTACACCGACGACGTCTGCCGCCGCAAGGTGGAGGAATTCATCGGCGCGGAGCAACCCGTCGCCGCCTAGTTCGACGTTTTGTCACAGAGGACGCAGAGAACACGGAGGATCGGATAGCCCTCTGCGCTCTCTGTGTCCTCTGTGGCAAATGGTTCACACCCCGCCGAACGCGGAAAACCCCCCGTCGACCGGAACCGTGATGCCCGTGACAAACGCCGACGCGGGCGACAGCAGCCACAACGCGGTCCCCAGCAAATCCTCCGGCGTCCCAAAGCGGCACATCGGCGTGTGGTCGATGATGGTCCGCCCGCGCGGGGTTAGCTCGCCCGTCTTCTCGTCCATCAGCAGGTAGCGGTTCTGCTCACCGAGGAAGAAGCCGGGCGCGAGCGCGTTCACCCGAATTTTCGGCGCGTAGGTCTGCGCCATGTGCACCGCCAGCCACTCGGTGAAGTTGGAGATGGCCGCCTTTGCCGCGGAGTACGCAACGATCCGGGTCAGCGGCTTGAACGCGCTCATCGACGAGAAGTTAAGGATGACGCCTTCGCCGCACTCGGCCATCTGCTTGCCGAAC
This sequence comes from Anaerolineae bacterium, assembly GCA_025454635.1. Classification (GTDB taxonomy): domain Bacteria; phylum Chloroflexota; class Anaerolineae; order CG2-30-64-16; family CG2-30-64-16; genus JALOOB01. Next base: position 1,695 of record JALOOB010000041.1, on the reverse strand, counting down.
ACCTGGCAGGGCAGGATCGTGCCCATCAGGTTCAGGTCAAACACGAAGCGCACCGCGTCTTCCGGCAGGTCAAAAAAGCTGGCGCCCGGCCCCGCAGTCGCGGCCGGCTTGTTGCCCCCCGCCGCGTTGATCAGCCCGTCCACGCAGCCGAACCGCTCCCCGATCGTCCCCATCGCCTCCACCAGGCTCTCGCGGTTCAGCACGTCGCCGTGAACCGCGAGCGCGTTGCACGCGTGCGGCCCCATCCGGTCGAGCAAGCCTTGCGCCGGGTCCAGGTTGCGATCTAGGATCACGACGTTCGCGCCCACGCCCGCCAGCGCGCATGCGATCTCCCCGCCCAGCACGCCCGTCCCGCCGGTGATGACATAGGTCTTGCCGGTCAGGTCATACATCTTCATGAGTTGTTCCAGGTCCATTGGCCCCCCACGTAAAGTGAAGATTGAAGATTGAGGATTCAAGAAGTCCCCGATATCTTCGGCTTCTCAATTTTCAATCTCTAATCTTCAATCCCTAATCGATAACTCCGCTTCGCCAGCCCGTAGGCCAGCTCGCGCGCCATCTCCCCTGCGTCCGCGTCGTCCACCTGCCCGCGCGCCACCAGCCCCGCGAGCCAGTCGCACGCCACCCGCCGCCACACATCGTGCCGCGCCGGGATCGAGCAGAACGCGCGCGTGTCGTCGTTGAAGCCCGCGGTGTTGTAGATGCCCGCGGTCTCGGTCACCTGATCGAAATACCGCCGCATCCCGTTCGGGCTGTCGTGGAACCACCACGGCGGCCCCAGCCGCAGCGCCGGATAGTGGCCCGCCAGCGGCGCCAGCTCGCGCGCATACGTCGTCTCGTCCAATGTGAAGAGGATCAGCGTCAGCCGCGGATCGTTCCCCCGCTCGTCCAGCAGCGGCCGCAGGTTGTGGGTGAACTCGCTGCTCGTGGGGATATCCGCGCCCTTGTCCGCGCCGAACCGCTCCCGCACCAGCGCGTTGTGCCCGCGGATCGACCCCACGTGCAGCTGCATCACCAGCCCGTCCTCGCTGCTCATCCTGGCCATCTCCAGCAGCATGTGGCCGGTGAAGAGGCGCGCGTCCTCCGCCGAAGCCTCGCCGCGCAGCGCACGTGCGAAAACGGCCTCGGCCTCGCCCGCGCTCAGCCGTCCTGTATACGCGGTCTCCGCCGCGTGATCCGTCGCGGTCGCGCCCATCGTCTTGAAGAACGCGCGGCGGTTTTCCAGCGCGCGGACAAAGTCCGCGTAAGACCGGATGAACAGCCCGCTCGCGTCGCTGAGCGCGGCAAGCTGCGCTCCCCAGTTCGGTGTGCGCAGGTTCACCACCGCGTCCGTGTCGGACGCCGCGTCGGTCGTCGCCAGCACCTCGATGTTGAACTGCTCGAACAGCGCGCGCGGCCGGTACTCGGGCAGGGCCAGCTTCGCCGCGATCGCATCGTAGACCGCCTGCGCGTTCCGTCCGTTCAGCTTCTCGTCGACCCCGAACAGCTCGACCAATTCTTGATCGAGCCACGCGCCGCTTGGCGTCCCGCGGAACAGGTAGTAATGCTCCGCGAACGTCTGCCAGATCTTGCGGTGATCCGTCTCAATTTGTCCGCCGTCCGCCCGCGGCACACCAAGGGCCTCAAGCGGCACGCCCTGCGAGTAGAGCATCCGAAAGACATAATGATCGGGGATGATCAGCAGGTCCGCGGGCG
>JALOOB010000545.1 GCA_025454635.1 Anaerolineae bacterium | reverse complement strand
TGCTGACTGGGGCGTGGGGCTGGTGGGCGACAAGGCGCACAGCGTCCTCTTCGACAACACCAAGATCAAGCGATTTGTCCCCGACTTCGTCTGCACGGTGCCTTTTGGCCGTGGCGCGGAGGAAGTGATGGCGTGGTTCGACGCGGATCCCTCACGGCAGGTGATCGATCCGGGCTTTGAGCGGGCGATGGACGAGATCGTGGAGGCGATGGGGCGCGCGAATCGCGGGTGAAGCTTAAGAAACCGGGTTTTCGCGGGAAACTTGGTTTCTAAGGCCGACGATCAGTCGCATCGCGGCGCCGGCGAGCCTGCCGTAGTGCTTGCGGTAGAAATACGCGAGGCTTTCGTAATAGGCGGCGCGGGCGCGCGGGTTCTGGTTCAGGCTCGCGCCGCCTATGTGGGTGATCTCGGCGCGCGGGTTGTACCACACCTGCCAGCCCCCCATCCGCATCCGGCGGCACCAGTCGTTGTCCTCGAAGTACATGAAGATGCGCTCGTCAAGCCCGCCGACTTGCTCGACCGCCTCCCGCCGCGCGACCAGGCACGCGCCGGAAACCCACTGCACCTGAACCGGCTCGTCGATGCCCCAGTCGTGCAGATAGCCTCTGCGCCTGTGCGCAAGGGCGCGGCGGAGCAAGTAGCGCGGGGTCGGGTCGCGCCCGAAGGCATACGGCTGCGGCGCGCCATCGGGCCGGAGCAGGCGCGGGCTGGCTGCGCCTGCGCGGGGATGGGCGTCCATAAACGCGACCATTGCGGACAGGGAGCGCGGCGGAGCGACGGTGTCCGAGTTGAGCAGGACGAAGTAGCGGCCGCGCGCAGCGGCCATCCCGCGGTTGTTGGCCCGCGCAAAACCGAGATTCTCGTCGTTGCGCAGCAGGACAGCATCGGGGAACTGCCGGGCAACCATGTCCGCGCTGCCGTCGGCCGAGGCGTTGTCGACGACGATGGTCTCCGCGGCGATGCCTTGGGTTGCGGGGGGGACGGCGCGGAGGCACGCGCGGTCAGGCGCGGGGGCGTTCACCGGCGTTCGTCCAGTACTTCGTCGAAGAGGCGCGCGAGGCTCTCGGTGAGCTGCCGGCGCTCAAAGTGGCGGCGCGCTTCCGCAAAACCCGGCCAGCCTTCTCCCGCTGCATGCCTCCGCATCAACTCGCGCAGCCCGTCCGCAATGGCAGCCAGGTTGTCCGGCGCGACCGTCACTCCAAGACCAAACCGGCGCACTGTCTCCGCGGCCGCGTTGCCCTCGGCGAGCGCGAGGATGGGTCGGCCCGCGCCGATGTAATCGTACAGCTTTGAGGTTGCCACACTGCGGACGCCGGGCGCGGTCACCAGCAGGAGCGCGTCCGCGTCCATCTGGCGCTGATAGGCTTCTCGGCGAGGCACGGGCGGCAGGAACGAAACCAACTCCGGCGAGGCACGGGCGGCAGGAACGAAACCAACTCCGCGATGCCGTGCCGCTCCGCAAGGCTGCGCTCCTGGTCGGTCACCGGCCCCACGATCTCCAGACGGAGGGGAGTGGCGGGATCGGCTGCGGCGACTTGCGCGATCGCGGCGAAGAGGCTGTCCGCCGAGCGGCCCTGGCTGCTGCCCGAGAACGCGCCGGTGTAGGTCAGGCGGAAGGCACCGTCGGCAGGGCGCTGCCGCTCCAGGCCGGCGAAGCCCGCCGCGTCGTAGCCGTTGCTGATCGTGGCGGTGCGGCCAATAATGCCCGCGTAACGTTCGCGGAGGTCCTCGACGATGGGGTCTGTGACGGCGACGACGGCGGCCGCGGTGGCGGCCATGGCGCGCTCCATGCGGCCTTCCAGCGCGCGGCGCACGCTGCTTGCGCGAAGGTCCGGCACGGGCGGCTCGAACAGCCAGCCATCGCGCAGGTCGGCGACCCAGGGCACCCCGGTCGCGCGAGCAAGGCTGCCGGCGATGAGGTGCGCGGTTTCGGGCGGCGAGCTGCTGAAGATGATCTGCGGCTGAAGCTCGGCGACGAGTCGCCGGCCGAGGCGCGTCGCGGGAAGGCGCCAACCGATCTTCGTGTCCGGGAGCATGGCGCGGTCGCGAAGCCTGCCGAGCGCGCTCTGATTCGAGACGGTCGCGATCCGCACCTGATCGGAGGCTGCCGCGCCCGCGACTTTCCTGCGGCGCAGCGGGCTGAACAGGGTGTGGACCAGGTCGCCCGCGCGAAACACTTTCTGCTCCGCGTCGTCGGACAGGCCTCCGTAGCGGGCCGTCGTCAGGATGACGGGCCGGTAGCCGAAATCGGGCAGGTGCTGGCTGAATTTCAGCACGCGTTCGGTCCCCGCCGAGTAGATCGGCGGGTAATCGTGGACGACGATCAGGACTGTGCGGGACTCTGGATTCATGCCGGCGTCACTCCGATTGCGGCCAATAGTTCTCCGGTTAGTTTGTCGTTGCCGTAATCGCGGCGGACGCGCTCGCTGCCCGCGGTGTTGACCGGGCAGCCATCCGAGAGGATGCGCCTCACCGCGGCCAGCGCCTCGGCCTGGGTGGTGGCGTGGTAACACCCGGGAAACTCGTACTCGAAGATGACCTGGTTGCCGTATGCAAGCGCCTCGAGCACCATCTTCGGCAGCCCGTCGTGTTTTGCCACGCGCAATAGGATCGGATAGCGCTCATAGAGCGGTCGCATGTCCGCAATCCAACCGAGATATTCGACGTTGGGGAGCGCGGGCTGCGCGGCAGTCCCAGCGACGACGCCGAACGGGATGTGGGGCAGTTCGCGCGCGACTGCGCGAACGATGGCCGCGCCGTAGAACTCCGCGCGCTCATCCGGCAGGTACGCGAGCACGCCCACCTGCCCCGGCGCGCCGCGTTGCTCGTAACGGACGGGAGTCGTGTAGGGGCGCACTTCGGCC
>JALOOB010000040.1 GCA_025454635.1 Anaerolineae bacterium | reverse complement strand
CTCCCCGGCGGCTCGATGCTCGGCCTTTCCATGTCAGAGGATGCGGCGCGCGCGGTGCTCACGCGCCATCCCGCGCTCTCCCTGGCCGCCATCAACGCGCCCGGCATGGTGGTCGTTGCGGGCGCGGATGAAGCCATCGCGGCGCTGGAAAGAGAGCTCGAGGCGAAAGGCGAGGCGGGACGTCGCCTCCGCACCTCGCACGCGTTCCACTCTGCCATGATGGACCCGATCCTCGCGCCGTTCACGCAACTGCTCGCCGGCGTGGGGCTGAGCGCGCCCGCCATTCCGTACATCTCCAACGTAACGGGCACGTGGATCACCGCGGACGAGGCAACCGACCCCGCCTACTACGCGCGCCATCTGCGCTCCGCGGTGCGCTTCGCCGACGGCATCGCGGCGCTCGCCGCCGAACCGGGCCGCGCGCTGCTCGAAGTGGGGCCGGGGCGCACGCTCGCGAGCCTGGCCCGCGCGCACGACGCGGTTGGCCGCGACCGCGCGGTCGTCACCTCCCTCCGCCACCCGTCCGATTCCACCGACGACCTCGAGTTCGCCCTGGCCGCGCTCGGGCAGTTGTGGCTTGCGGGCGTCGTGCCGGATTGGGACCCCGCGGATGAAAGCGCAGGTCGCCCCTGGCGCGCGTTCTACGCGGGCGAGTCGCGGCGCCGCGTGCCGCTGCCCCTCTACCCCTTCCAGCGCGAGCGCTACTGGATCGAGCCGGACGCCGATTGGGACAAAGCGCCGGCAGGCTCGCCGGTCGCAACCAAGACCCCAGACGTCGGCAAGTGGTTCTACGCGCCCTCCTGGCAGCGCGCGCCCGCCCTATCCGTTTCCGCGCCTGCGCCGCGCGAGTTCCTGGTCTTCACCTCCGGCTCTGACCTCGACGCCGCGTTTGTCGCCGGGCTCGCCGCAGCCACCGGGGTGGAGCCGCGCGTGGTTGCGCCAGGCGCCGGCTTCGCCGCCATCGCCGAGGGCTTCACCGTGCGACCCGGCAACGTGGCGGATTACGAGCGGCTCTTCGCCGCTCTGAAAGCGGAGAAGTCGCTGCCCCGCGCGGTCGCGCACCTGTGGAGCGCGTGTCCGGCGTGCGACTTCGACGCGGCCCAGTCGCGCGGCTTCGAGAGCCTCATCGCGCTCGCGCAGGGCTGGGCGCGGCAGGGCGAAGGCGCGGCGCTCGACGTCCTCGCCGTCACCTCCGGCCTGTTCGACCTGACCGGCGGCGAGTCCACCCGGCCCGAAGCAGCCACCATCCTTGGCGCGATGCGCGTTGTCGGGCAGGAACTCCCGCAAGTCGCGGTCCGCCTGGTCGATTTGCCCGCGCAGACCGCAGGTCTCGCGCAGCCACTCGTCGCAGAGGCGCTCGCGTCGAACCCGGCCGCCGTCGTCGCGCTGCGCGGCCGCGCCCGCTGGCAGCAGGTCTTCGTCCCATTGCCTGCCCCGGCGCCGTCGCCCATGGCGGAAGTCGGCGCCTACCTGGTTACCGGCGGGCTCGGTCGCATCGGTCTGACGCTGGCCGAACACATCGCGCGCTCGTCCACCCGTGCGTCCCTCGTCCTCATCGACCGCTCTGCGCTCCCTCCACGCGAGGAGTGGCCCTCGCTGCTCGGCGACGGCGAGCCGGACGAAGATCCTGCTGCAGGCCCCGCGGCTGCGCTCCGTGCGCGCATCCGCCGCATCCTGGCGATGGAATTGGAGGGCGCCGAGGTGATCGCCTTGCAGGCGGACGTGGCGGACGCGGGGGCGATGCGCCGAGTCGTCGCAGAGGCCGAGGCGCGCTTCGGCTCGTTGCGCGGGGTCATCCATGCGGCGGGCACGGTCGGCGCAGCCGCAATCAAGTCGGTGGCCGAGACGGACGCTGCGACCCGCGCCGCGCAGTTCGGCCCCAAGGTTCACGGCGCGCTCGCGCTGGCCGACGCGCTCGAAGGCCGGCAGCCTGACTTCGTCCTGCTGATGTCGTCCCTGTCCACGACGCTCGGCGGGCTCGGTTTCTCTGCGTACGCGGCCGCCAACGCGTTCATGGATGCCTTCGCCCTCGCGCAGTCCGCGAAGGGGTTGCCGTGGCTCAGCGCCGCGTGGGATGGCTGGGCATTCAGGGAAGAACAAGCGATGGGCCGGGCCGCCTCCGCCGCGCAGGCATTCGCGATCAAGCCCGAAGAGGGGACGCAGGTCTTCGACCGCTTGCTGTCGATCGTGCCGCAAGGCAACGTCCTTGTCTCGACCGGCGATCTGCACCTGCGGCTCAATCCTCCCAAGCCCGCAAAGCGCGACGAAGGCAAGGCGCAGGCAGAGACGGGCCGCGAAATCTCGTCGACCGGCGGCAAGCACGCGCGACCGAAGCTGCGCGTCGCCTACGTCGAGCCGGCGGACGAGATCGAGGCCGCAATGGCCGCGGACTGGGAGCGCATTCTTGGCATCGCGCCCATCGGCGCGCATGATGACTTCTTCGAGTTGGGCGGACATTCCCTGCTCGCCACGCAGCTCGTCTCCCGCCTGCGCGATGCATACCAGGTGGAGCTCCCGCTGCGCAACCTGTTCGAGACGCCGACCATCGCCGGGCTTGCTGCGTTGATTCGCGCGGCGCAGGCCGCGCCCGCGGGCGCCGGTCCCGCTGCGATCACGCCGCGTGACCACAACGGCCATCCGCCCCTCTCCTTCGGGCAAGAGCGGCTCTGGTTCCTGGACCAGCTTTCGCCGGGCTCCCCGCTCTACAACAACTTCGCGGCGCTGCGGCTGCGCTCGACCGGCGCGGCCCTGGATCGGGCGCGGCTCGAACGGGCGCTGAACGCGGTGGTCGCGCGCCACGACGCGCTGCGCGCGGTCTTCGGCGAGGCAGACGGCAAGCCAACCCAGTCGATCCAGCCCGCCCTGGCGCTTACCGTGCCGGAGATCGACCTGCGCGACACGCCCGCCACCGAGCGCGACGCGCGCGTCCGGCAGCTTGCGCTCGAAGAGGCGCGCGCCCCGTTCGATCTCGGCCGCGGCCCGCTGCTCCGCGCAACGCTCGTCCGCACCGCCGAGGATGAGCATGTCCTCTTCTTCACCATGCACCACATCGTCTCAGACGGGTGGTCCGTGGGCGTGCTGATCCGCGAGGTGGTCGCCGCCTATGAGCAGGGCGCGGACGCGCTCGCGCCGCTGCCCATCCAGTACGCCGACTTCGCCGCCTGGCAGCGCGAGTGGCTGAGCGGCGCGGCGCGCGAAGAACAGTTGGCCTATTGGCGCGAGCGGCTCACGCCCGAGCCGGAGCCGCTCGAGTTGGCGACGGACCGGCCGCGTCCCCCCGTGCAGACGGCAAACGGCGCAAACCGGTGGTTTTCCATCGCGCCGGAGACCTACCGCGGCCTGGATGCCCTGGCCCGGCAGGAGGGCGCGACCCTCTTCATGGCCCTGCTGGCCGGCTTCCAGACGTTGCTGAGCCGCTACACCGGGCAGACGGACATCGTCGTCGGCACACCGGTCGCCAATCGCGACCGCGCCGAAACCGCCAACTTGATCGGCTTCCTGCTCAATACGCTTGCGCTGCGCACTGACCTGGGCGAGGATGCCGACGAACAGCCGCCGACCTTCCGGCAGGCGCTCGCCCGCGCGCGCGAGGTCGCGCTCGGCGCATTCGGCCGTCAGGACGTGCCGTTCGAGATGCTCGTCGAGGCGCTGCAACCCGCGCGCGACATGAGCCGATCGCCCTTCTTCCAGGTGATGTTCGACCTCCAGGCCGCGCCGCTGGCCGGGCTCGAGCTGGCCGGAATCCAGGTTGAGCCGCTGCGCATCGACGGCGGCGCCGCCAAGTTCGATCTCGCGCTCCAGTTGGAGTACGGCCCCGAGACTTTGAGCGGGTACCTCAACTACAACACCGACCTCTTCGATGCCGAAACCATCGACGCAATGATCGGGCATTTCGGCAACCTGCTCGCCGCGGCCGTGGCCGACCCCGACGCGGCCATCTCCGCGCTTCCGCTCATGTCGCCCGAGGAAGAACGCGCGGCGCTTTACGCGTGGAACCAAACGCCGGCCGAACTACGCGACACCGCGCGCGGGCGCACGGTTGTCGACCTCTTCGAGGCGCAGGTGCTAGCGCGAGGGGACCAGCCCGCCGTCGTCCTCGCGGATGGCTCTGGCGCCGTGTGGACGTACGCGCAGCTAAATGCGCGCGCGAACCAACTCGCGCATTGCCTGCGCGCCAGGGGCGCGGGCCGCGACGACATCGTTGCGCTCGTCCTGCATCGCAACCTCGACATGGTCGCCGCGCTCTGGGCCTGCCTCAAGGCCGGCGCGGGCTTCCTCCCCATCGACCCGGCCAATCCCCTCGACCGCACGATGTTCATGCTCCGCGACTCGGCCGCGGTCGCAGTCGTGGCCGACGCCGCCACAGGGCTGGAAAGCGCGCTCGGACAGGACGGACCGCGCCTCATCCGCCTCGGCGCCGACACCGGCGGGGACAACCGCGCCAATCTCGGATTGGGCATTCGCGGCTCCGATCTCGCTTATGTCATCTACACCTCCGGTTCGACCGGGCAACCGAAGGGCGTGCTGATCGAACACGGCGGCCTGGCGCAGCACATCGTCGACGTGGCCCCGCGCTTCGGCCTCGCCCCGGGCGACCGCATCCTCCAGTTCGCCGCGTACACCTTCGACCAGGGCCTCGAGCAGGTGTTCACCGCGCACACGGTCGGCGGCACGCTGGTCCTGCGCGGCGACGATATCTGGCCCCCCGCCGACTTTCCCGCAGTCATCCGCGATTACGGGCTGAACGCGATCAACCTGCCGCCGGTCTACTGGAGCCAGGTCTTGCGGGAGTGGACGGCTGCGGCAGGCAACGAGATCGACATCCCGACCGGCCAGGTCAAAACCATCATCAGCGGCGGCGACGTGCTCACGCCGGAGAGCCTCCGCCTCTGGCAGCAGACGCCGGTCGCATCCGCGCGGCTCATCAACGCCTACGGTCCGACCGAAACGACGATCACCGCGTGCGCTTTCGACACTCCTCCCGATTGGCACGCGCGCATGGGTCGCCCCGTGCCCATCGGCCTGCCGCTGCCGAACCGCGTTGCATATGTCGTCGACCAACACGGCGCGCCCGCGCCTATCGGCGTGCCGGGCGAGTTGTGGCTCGGCGGCGCCGGCGTCGCGCGAGGCTATTTGCGCCGCGACGCACTCACCGCCGAAAAGTTCATCGCGAATCCGTTTACTAAAGATGAAAGATGGAAGATTGAAGATGACACTGCGGCATCCGATCTTCAATCTTCCATCCTCAATCTCGCGCCGCGCTTGTACCGGACGGGGGACCGGGTGCGACTCCGTCGCGACGGCGCGCTGGAGTTCATGGGCCGCATCGACGATCAGGTCAAGATTCGCGGGTTCCGCATTGAGCTGGGCGAGATCGAAGCCGCGCTGCGCGAACACCTGGCGGTGGCCGACGCCGTCGTGGTCGCCCGGGACGACTCGGCCGCCGGGGGCGAGAAGCGGCTCGTCGCGTTCGTAGTCGCGGCGATGGGAGGGGCTGACCCCCTCGTCGCGCGCAGCCTGCGCGCCTTCGTGGCCGAGCATCTGCCCCCCTATATGGTTCCGGCCGCGTTCGCTCCGCTCGACGCCTTGCCACTCACGCCGAGCGGCAAGGTCGACCGCAACGCGCTTAAAGCCGCCCCGCTGCCCGACTTCGACCTCGAGCAATCGGGCGAGGCTTACATCGCGCCCCGCACGCCGCTGGAGGAAGAGATCGCTGCCATATGGGCGGACGTGCTTGGCTCCGTTTCGCGGAGCGGCGCGCCGCGCATCGGCGTCAACGACAACTTCTTCGACCTGGGCGGTCACTCCCTGCTCGCGACGCAGATCGTATCGCGGCTGCGGGCGCGCTACCCGGTCGATTTGCCTTTGCGCCGCCTCTTCGAGGCCCCGACGGTGGCGGGGCTTGCGGCGCTCATCGAAGAAGCCCTGTTGAGCCAGCAAACTGAAGACGAACTGGCCGCGCTGCTGGCCGAACTGGACGACCTGGAAGGCGAGTTCTGAGCGGTGCTTGCGTGAGACTGAGTCAGGAGCGGACATGGCGGAGAATGTAGCGAAACGGCTGGAGGGACTGACGCCCGAACAACGGGCGCGATTGCTCGAAAAGCTGCGGCAAAAAGCGCAAGAGAGCGCGCAGACCGCGGCAAGGGAGCGCGCGATTCCTTTGCGCGCGGACCGCTCGGTCCACCCGCTCTCCTATGCGCAGCAGCGCATGTGGATTCTCAGCCAGCTTGAGCCGGACAGCCCATTCTATAACATCCCGCTCGCGCTCCGCCTGACCGGCCGCGTCGACGTCCGCGCGCTTGAAGCCGCGCTGAACGAAATCGTTCGGCGCCACGAAGTGCTGCGCGCTCGCTTCATTACCGAGCGCGGCAACCCGGTCCAGGTCATCGCGCCCGAGTTGCGGATTTCGCTCACGCCCGAAGACATCACCGGCGGCGACGTTGAGGCCGCTGCCCTCGCCATTGCCTCGGCCGAGGCCGGCAAGCCCTTCGACCTCACCCTGGGTCCGCTCGCGCGCGCCCGGCTGCTCCGTCTTGCGGGCGACGGCGAGACTGGCGACTACCTCGCGCTGCTCACATTCCATCATATCGTCACGGACGGCTGGTCGACGAACGTCCTCGTCGCCGAGCTCGCCGCCCTGTACGACGCGTTTAGCAGCGGCGGCGCCTCCCCCCTCCAGCCCTTGCCCATGCAGTACGCGGACTACGCGGCATGGGAGCGCGAACGGCTGCAGGGGGAACGGCTGGCGGCCGAGCTGGCGTACTGGAAGGACGCGCTGCGCGGCATCCCGCGTCGCCTCGAACTGCCCACCGACCGGCCCCGGCCCGCGGTCCAGACGGTCAACGGAGATGTGCGCACGTTCGAGCTTCCCGCCGAGCTAACGGAGAAACTGCACCGCCTCGCGCGCGCGGAAGGCGCATCGCTGTTCCAGCTGCTCCTCGCCGCCTACCAGGTGCTGTTGCACCGCTACTCAAACCAGGACGACATCTGCGTCGGGACGCCCATCGCCAACCGGCAGCGCCAGGAGCTCGAAGGGCTGATCGGCTTCTTCGTCAACACCGTCGTTCTGCGGAGCGACTTCTCGGACAACCCGAGCTTCCGTGAGGCGCTGCGCCGGCTCAAGGAACGCGCGCTGGCCTCGCAGTCACATGCGGACGTGCCGTTCGAAGCGCTCGTCGATTCGCTTGATGTCCCCCGCGACATGGCCGTCACCCCCGTCTTTCAGGTCATGTTCACGCTCGAGCAGCGGTCGCCTGCCGGGCTCAAGTTGCGCGACACGACCATCGCGCCCCTCGAAACCCACGGCGGCACGTCCAAGTTCGACATGACGCTGTTGATGATCGAGGAGCAGGCCGCCGGCGGCGCGCCGGTCCTGCGCGGCTCCATCGAGTACAACACAGACCTGTGGTACGGCTCCACCGTCGCGCGGATGGCCGCGCACTACCAGCAGCTCCTGGAGGGCATTGTCGCAAAGCCGGCCGAACGCGTCGGCTTCCTGCCCATCCTCCTGCCCGAAGAAGAGCGCCAGTTGCTGCTCGAGTGGAATGACACCGCTACCGATTACCCGCGGCATCGCTGCCTTCACGACCTGTTCGAGGAGCAGGTGCTCTTGCGCGGGAAGGCTCCCGCCGTCACCTATGGGGACCGCACGCTATCCTACGTCGAGTTGAACGAGCAGGCGAACCGCCTCGCGCATTGGCTCCTGGAGCTCGGGGTCGGGCCGGAGTCGCTCGTGGGCGTGTACCTGGAACGCGGCATCGACATGGTCGTGGCAATGCTCGGCATTGTGAAGGCCGGCGGCGCCTATCTGCCCCTCGACATGGAGTACCCGCCCGAGCGACTCGCGTTCATGATGCGGGACGGCGCGGCGCGAGTCTTGATCACGCAGAGCGCCCTCCAGGGCCAGTTTGCCGACTTCCTCGCAGCCGAGAACCATCTGCGGGTGATCCGCATGGACGCGGACGCAGCCGAGCTTGCGCGGCGGAGCGCAGAGAATCCTCCGAGCGCGGGCGCGCCCGGAAATCTCGCATACGTCATCTATACGTCCGGCTCGACGGGCGTGCCGAAGGGTGTCTCCATCCCGCAGCAGGCCATCGCTCGGCTCATCTTCAACACGAACTACATCCACCTCCAGCCGTCCGACAAGATCGGGCAGGCATCGAATGCATCGTTCGATGCGGCGACGTTCGAAATATGGGGCGCGCTCCTGCGCGGGGCGGAGCTCGTCGGGGTCAACAAGGAGCTGGCGCTATCTCCGAAGAGCTTTGCGCGGTTCTTGCGGGATGCGGGCATCAACACGCTCTTCCTGACCACCGCGCTGGTCAATCACATCGCCTCCGAGGAGCCCGACGCATTCAACACGCTCGACTGCGTCATGTTCGGTGGCGAGGCAGTTGACCCGCGTTGGATTCGCCGCATCCTCGAGTATGGTGGACCCCGGCGCCTGCTTCACGTCTACGGCCCAACCGAGAGCACGACGTTTGCCTCTTGGTATCCCATCCGCGAAGTCACGGCCGGCGCGGTGACCATCCCCATCGGCCGCCCGCTCTCCAACACGCAAATGTACGTGCTCGACCGTCACTTCCGGCCCACGCCGATTGGCGTCTCCGGCGAGCTGTGCATTGGCGGCGACGGTCTCGCGGTCAGCTACCTTAATCGGCCCGAACTGACCGCAGAGAAATTCGTTCCCAATCCGTTCGCGTTCGAAGCGAGCGCAGGCATCTCGCAGAAGCCCGGATTCGTGGGCGCGCGCCTCTATCGCACCGGCGATCTCGTCCGTTGGCTTCCTGACGGGAGCATTGAGTTCCAGGGCCGCATCGACCACCAGGTGAAGGTGCGCGGCTTCCGGATCGAGTTGGGAGAGATCGAAGTCCTTCTTGGCCGCCTCCCGCAAGTCCGGCAGGCTTTCGTCATGGTGCGCCTCGATAGCGAGTCGGCGAGCGGCGACCGGGTCAGTTCGAGCGAACGCAGAGTCGTTGCGTACATCGTGCCCGCCGAAGGCGCCACGCCAACCGCCGCGGAGCTCCGTAAGGCGCTGAAGGACCATCTCCCGGACTACATGATCCCGGCCGCGTTTGTCTTCATGGACAGCCTGCCGATCAACCCGAACGGCAAGGTCGACCGGCGCGCGCTGCCTCCGCCTGACTTCGCGAATCTGGAAGCCGAGCGACCGTACGTCGCGCCCCGCAGCCCGGTCGAGCGGTTCCTGGCCGAAAAGTGGCAGGAAGTGCTCGGCGTCGAGAGGGTTTCCGTTACGGACAACTTCTTCGAGCTGGGCGGCAACTCGCTGCAGGCCGCTGTGCTCACGAACCGGATGCAGGAGGAACTGGGCGCGACCGCTCACGTCCGCGCGCTCTTCATGGCGCCGACCATTGCCGACCTCGCCAACTATCTTGACGAGTACTACCCGGACGCGGTCGCTCGCATCACCGGCATCGCGCCCATCGAGAAGCCCGAAGCCGTATCCGGCGCGGCTGCGTCCGCCGCCGGCTACACCTTTCAGGAAAAGGCGCAGGCCCACGCGCGGGTCGACGACGCGAAAGTCGCGCAGTTCCGCGTCATCGTGCCGCCCCTGCCCGATCGCGTCGAATCCGGCGCTGCCCGCGCGGACCGCAACCCGCCGGCCGTCTTCGTGCTCTCGCCCCCGCGCTCCGGCTCCACCCTGTTGCGCGTAATGCTTGCCGGCAACCCCCGGCTCTTCGCGCCGCCTGAGCTGGACCTGCTCTCGTTCAACACGCTGGAAGAGCGCCGCGCCGCCTTCTCAGGCAAATGCGGATGAGGCCGAGGCGCTGATGGCCGGGTTCGAGTCGGCCGGCTGGACGACGAAGCGCTTCTACCGCCAGCTCCAGGAATGGATTATCGAAGACTACAGCCTGAAGACCGGGCAAGGCGCGCAATCTTCAATCTTTAATCTTCAATCCACGATGCCCGCGCGTATGTTGGTCGACAAAACGCCGGTCTACCCGATGGACTCGGCCATCCTCGACAGGATGGAGCAGGACTTCGCCGGCGCCCGTTACATCCACCTTGTCCGCCATCCCTTTGCCACCGTCTACTCCTTCATGGAAGCCAAGCTGGAAGACATCTTCTTCCGCTGGGAACACCCGTGGAGCATGCGGGAGCTGGCCGAACTGGTCTACCTCGTCTCGCACCGGAACATCCTGAATTTCTTGCAGCGTGTCCCAGCCGAGCGGCAGCACCGCGTCTGGTTCGAGGAGATGGTCGGCGACGCGCCGCAGGTGATGCGCGGCATCTGCGACTTCCTGGAAATCGACTTTCATCCCGACATGCTCGAGCCCTACAAGGGCGACAAAATGACTTCCGGCATCCGGCCGGGCCACCAGATGGTCGGCGACTTCAAGTTCTACTTGCGGAATAAGATCGACCCGAAGGCCGCGGACCGCTGGAAGCGCTTCAAGAAGGGCGACGCGCTGGCCGACATGACCTGGGAGGTCGCGCGGAACTTCAACTACGAAATCCCTGAGGACGAAAGCGACCAGAGCTCCGGCAACGGAGCCGATCCCGGAAAGGCCGCGCCGCAGCGGGTCGCCATCCTGCCTCGCCGGCCCGACCAACCGGTGACCCTTTCCTTTGCGCAGGAGCGGCTCTGGTTCCTGGACCAATTCGAGGGCGGCAATTCTGCGACCGGCGGCAGCGCGTTCTACAACGTTCCGGCCGCCGTTCGACTCACCGGCCAACTCAACGTCCCCGCGCTCGAGTCGGCGCTCAATGCCATTGTGGCGCGCCACGAGGTGCTCCGCACCACCTTCGGCTCCACCGACGGCGTCGCAACGCCCCACGTGGCCGGTCAGATGACAGTTCCGCTGCCCGTCCTCGACCTGTCCGGCCTGCCCGCCGAAGAACGGGAGGCGACGGCAGCGCGCCTGGCAGCAGAAGAGGCGCGCCGCCCGTTCAACCTGGCAACCGGGCCATTGCTGCGCGGCCAGTTGCTCGACCTGGGCGAGGGGCCGAGCGGCCACGAGACCATCGCGCTGATCACCATGCATCACATCGTCTCAGACGGGTGGTCGGTCAACGTGTTCATTAAGGAGCTCGCGGCGCTGTACGCCGCGTTTGCCGCCGGGACTGCGACGCCGGAGGCGGCCCTGCCGCCGCTGCCGATCCAGTACGCCGACTTTGCCTTGTGGCAAAGGCAATGGTTTGCGGAACAAGGGCACGGTACGGGCGAGCTGCGTTCGCTCTCCTCCCTCCAGCAGGAGCTTGCCTACTGGACGGAACAGCTGAAGGGTCTGCCCCCGCTGCTGGAACTGCCGACAGACCGGCCGCGACCCGCTGCGCAGACGCTGAACGGCGAGCGGTTCACCTTCACGTTGGGCGCGGAGCTGACCGCGAAGCTGCGCACTCTCGCGCGCGGCGAGGGCGCGACGATGTTCATGACATTGCTCGCCGCCTTCCAAACGCTCCTCATGCGCTATACCGGGCAGGAGGACATCGCCGTCGGCACGCCGATCGCCGGCCGCAACCGGCCTGAGATCGCCGACCTCATCGGCTTCTTTGTCAACACGCTCGTCATGCGGGGAGACCTGACCGGGAATCCCACCTTCCGCCAGTTGCTCAAGCGCACCCAGGCGACGGCGATCAAGGCGTACGAAAACCAGGATGTGCCGTTCGAGATGCTTGTGGAAGCGCTGGAGCCTCAGCGCGACATGAGCCACACGCCGCTTTTCCAGGCGATGTTCGCGCTCCAGGATGCGCCGCTCCAGGCAATGAAGGCCCCCGGCCTCACACTCAGCCCCATGCAGCCGGACACCAAAACGGCCAAGTTCGACCTCATGCTCAACATCGTCGAGCGAAGCGACGCGCTGCGCTGTGCGCTCGAGTACAACACCGATCTGTTCGACCGCAGCACCGCCGTCCGCGCGGCGGAACACTTGCGCCTGCTCCTCGAGGCCATCGTTGCCGACCCCGACCGGTCGGTAGCTGCGCTCCCCATGCTGACAGAGGAAGAGAAGCGGATGCTCTTTGTCGAGTGGAACGACACCCGAATGAGCATCGACACCGGCAGCACCCTCGCGCGGCGCTTCGAAGAGCAGGCGGCGCGCACCCCGGACGCCCTTGCCGTGATCGCAGAGGAAGAGCGCAAGGATGGCCGCGAGACGACATACCTCACCTACCGCGCGCTCAATGACCGCGCGGACTATCTGGCCGCCCGCCTTGCCGAGGAGGGGGTCGGGCCTGAAAGCATCGTCGGGCTGCTGGTCGACCGTTCGCTGGACCTGCTCGTCGGGATCATCGGCATTTGGAAGGCCGGCGGCGCTTACCTGCCGCTCGACCCATCCTACCCCAGGGACCGGCTGGCCTATATGCTCGCAGATTCCGGCGCGCGCGTGCTCGTCACCCAGGCCCGCCACGCGCGCGACGAAGTGATCGACGGGCACGCCTGCGTGCTGATCGACGCCGCAGAGGATGCCATCCGCCCGCCCGTGGCGCAGCGCGCGATGCCCGACAACCTCGCCTACATCATATACACCTCCGGCTCCACCGGCCGCCCGAAAGGCGTCGCGGTCACCCACCGCACCGCGCTCAACCTGGCCGGCGCGCTGAAAAAGGTCGCCTACGATCGGAGCGGGCTGGGCCGCCCGTTACGTATCAGCCTTAATGCGCCGCTCGCCTTCGATGCCTCCGTGCAGCAGCTTGTCATGCTGACGCTCGGCCATACCATAGTCATCATCCCGCAGCACGTTCGCTCCGACGCGGCGGCCCTGCTCCAGTTCATCCGCCGCCAGCGGCTCGACCAGCTTGACTGCGTCCCTTCGCAGCTTAAGCTGCTGCTCGCCGAAGGGCTGCTCTCTCGGGCCGGCGAATGGACGCCCGCCATTGTCTTCCCCGGCGGGGAGGCGATCGACGAGCCAACCTGGGTCGCGCTCGCCGCGGCTCCGAATACCCACTTCTACAACATGTACGGTCCGACCGAATGCACGGTCGATTCGACCTCGATTTCCGCCCGGCACGCGCCCCGGCGGCCTACAATCGGCCAGCCGCTCGCAAATACGCGCGCCTACGTCCTCGACCGGCACTTGCAGCCCACTCCGGTTGGCGTGCCCGGCGAGCTGTTCATCGGCGGCGCGGGCGTCAGCCGCGGCTATCTCGGCCGCCCCGACCTCACTGCCGAGCGCTTCCTCCCCGACCCATTTGGAATTGAAAATGGCAAACTGAAGATTGAAGATGGGCGGCCCGATCTTCAATCTTCAGTCTTCAGTCTTCAATCCGCGGCCACCGCAGGTGGCCGGATGTACCGCACCGGCGACCGCGTGCGCTGGCTGCCCGACGGAACGCTCGAGTTCCTGGGCCGCGTCGACTTCCAGGTCAAAGTGCGCGGCTTCCGCATCGAGTTGGGCGAGATCGAGGAGACATTACGACGCCACGAAGCCATCAAGGATGTCGTGGTGCTTGCGCCCGAAGGCGACGGCGGGGTCCGCCGCCTCCTGGCTTACATCGTTGCGCGGGACCCGAGCGCCAGTCCGACGGCGGCCGAATTGCGGGCGCATCTGCTCGCCACCCTGCCGGAGTACATGGCGCCCGCCGCATTCCTCATGCTCGACGCCATGCCGCTCACCCCCAACGGCAAAATCGACCGTAAGGCTCTGCTCGCCCTCAAGGTGGAAGATGCGACGCGCGCAGAGAGCGGCGTGAGCTTCGTCGAACCCTCCGGTCCGGTGGAAAGCGCGCTCGCCGCAATCTACGCCGGCGTGCTCGGCGTGCCGCGAGTCGGCGCCAACGAGAACTTCTTCGAGCTGGGCGGCGATTCTATCCTCACCATCCAGGTCGTTGCCCGCGCGGCCCAGGCCGGCATCCGCATCACGCCCAAGCACCTCTTCCAGGCGCCCACGGTCGCCGGACTCGCGCTGCTTGCCGAAGTCGCTCCCACAAACGAGTCGGCCGCAGAACAGGACATCGTCGAGGGCGACTTGCCTCTGACGCCGATCCAGCGCATCTTCTTCGAGAGCGGGTTCGTCGACCTCAACCACTGGAACCAGTCGCTCCTGCTTGCTGTGCGGACTCGGCTCGATCCTGCCGCCCTCGAAAAGGCCGCGCTGGCGGTTCTGACCCACCATGACGCGCTGCGGCTGCGATTCGAACAGGTCGACGGCGCCTGGCGCCAGCGAAACGCGGCCCTGACCGAGCCCGCGCCGTTCGAGTTCGTCGACCTCTCGGCGTTGCCTCCCGCAGCGCGCGGCGAGAGCCTGCGCGAGCGCATCCTCGCCGCGCAGCAGAGTCTCAACATCAGCCGCGGCCCGCTCATCCGCCTGGTCTACTTCGACTTCGGCCCGACCGAGCCAGGGCGTCTCCTGACGGTCACTCACCACCTGGCAATCGACCGGGTCTCCTGGCGCATCGTCCTGGAAGACCTCAACGCCGCCTATGAGCAGGCGAGGCGCGGGGAGCAGCCGGTCCTCCCACGCAAGACTACCTCGTTCAAGGAATGGGCGCGGCGCCTCGAATCCCTTGCTAACTCACCCCTCCTCAAAGAGGAAGCGGGCTACTGGCTTCGCCTCGAACGCAGCAACCCCGCGCCCCTCACGCTCGACTGCCCGAGTGGGTCCAACACGGAGGCCGACGCGCGCACCGCGGCCGTCTATCTCGACGACGACGAAACCGAGTTGCTGCTGCGCGAGGCGGGGCAGGCCTACGGCGCGGACGTTAAGGACATCTTGTTGGCAGCCATGGCGCTCGCGCATCGCAAGTGGACCGGGTTGCCCCAGTTGCTGATCCTTGTCGAAGGGCATGGCCGGCAGCCCGAGGTCCTCGCGCTGGATGGTCGCAGCGTTGACCCGGTGGACATCTCGCGGACCGTCGGGTGGTTCACGGCTGTGTACCCCGCGCTGCTCGAATCGCGGCCCGCATGGGGCGCGCGGGAGTTGCTGCTTTCCGTCAAAGAGCATTTGCGCGCGGCCCCTCATGGCGGCATCGGCTACGGCCTGCTGCGCTATCTGTCCGCCGACCGGCAAGTCGCGACGCGGCTTGCCGCGCTGCCGCAGCCGCAGATCAGCTTCAACTACCTGGGGCAGTTCGTCCAGGCCGAATCCGGCAGCACGCCGTTCGGCCCGGCGCCTGAGAGCAGCGGCCCGGATCACGCCGCGGCCGACCGCCGCACCTTCCTGCTCGACGTCACCGCAAGCGTCTTTGCCGGCCGCATGCGCGTCGAGTTTACGTACAGCGATGCGCAGTTCTCGGCAGAAACCATCGAGATGCTCGCCGATTTGTTCGTCGAGTCGCTGCGCGAGCTAATCCGTCACTGTCTGTCGCCCGAAGCAGGCGGTTATTCGGCTTCAGACTTTGCAGATGCCGGCCTCACGGATGAGGGCGTGCAGGACCTGCTTCTAGAACTTGGCGAGATCGACGACTGACAGCCCTATGACAGGTGCAAACCGCCTGGAGGACGTCCAGAGGGCGACGGGCCGCGCCCCGGCCAAGGGCCCGGCGCGCGCGCCGCTCTCGTATGGACAACGCGCCCTTTGGTACCTGCACCAACTCGCTTCAAGCGCCCCCCATGCGCCGGACGGCGACATGGACGTCGCGGCGCTCAATGCGGCGCAGGTAGTGCGCATCTGCGCCGCGGTCACCCCCGAGGCAGGGCCGATCGCGCTCGCGATGCTCACCGAGCGGCACCCCATCCTCCGCGCCACTTACCACCTGGATGAGCGCGGCGAGCCCTATCAGGTCATCAACCCGCAAGCCCCGATCGACTTCTCCTACACCGACGCGGAGCACTGGACGGAAGCCGAACTCGACGCGGCGCTGGCGCGCGAAGCGGGACGTCCCTTCGACCTCGAATCGGGTCCGGTCATGCGCCTGTGCGCATTCCGCCGCGGCCCCGAGGAACTGGTCGCCGTCTTCGCGTTCCATCACATCGCGATCGACCTCTGGTCAATCGGCTTGCTCACCTACGAGTTGGGCGCGTTCTATAACGCGGCAGTGGCCGGCGAACCCGTCGCTTTGCGAGGCGAGACGCGCGACTACGCGAGCTTCGCGCAGGATCAAATCGCCTACGCGGAGAGCGAAAAGGGCGCGACCGACCTCGCGTACTGGGCGGAGAAACTTGGCGGCCCGCTGCCGCCGCTCGATCTGCCGCTCGACCATCCGCGCCCGCCTGCGCAGATGTACAACGGCGCAGCCGAAACGCTGCGCCTGGACGCCGAACTCACCTCCGCGATCCGCGCGCTGGCCGAAAGCCTCGGCGCGTCGCTGTACGATGCCTGCCTCGCCGCGTACCAGGGGCTGCTCGGCCGCTACACCGCCCAGGAAGACATCCTCGTGGGCGCGCTCAAGGCCGGGCGCTCGGTGCGTTACGCGCTGACCGCCGGCTATTTCGTCAATCCCGTCGTCATGCGCGCCGACCTTGGCGCCGATCCCTCGTTTGCCCGCTTCGTCCAGACCACGCACCAGGAAGTCGCCGCGGCGAACGCCCATGAGAGCTATCCCTTCCCGCTCCTCGTCGAGAAACTGGCGGCCGCCCGCGACCCTGCCCGCCCGCCCATCTTCCAGGCGCTCTTCTCGTGGCAGAAGACGACCCGGCTGCTCGATCGCAAGCAGGCCGCCTCAATTATCCTCAGTGAGAAGGACAGCCGCGCGGAGTGGGCCGGCCTGCCGATGGAGATCGTCCCGCAGCCCCGCCGCGCCACGCACTTCGAGCTGACGCTGCTCATCGCGGAGGCCGGCGACGGGTTGGTCGCCACGGTCGAGTACAACACCGCGCTCTTCGAGGCCGACACCGCGCGCCGCTTCCTGAGCCATTTCGAGCAGTTGCTCCGTAGCGCAGCCGCGCAACCCGACCTGCCCCTGTCCCGCCTGTCCATCCTGGCCGACGGCGAGCGCGCTGCGCTGCTCTCCCTGTGGGCCGGTGAGCAGGCGAGCCACCCGCCCGGCCTGATCCATACCCGCTTCGAGGCGCAGGCTCGCCTCAGCCCCGGCTCGGTCGCGCTCCAGCATGAGACGGAACAGGGCGAGATTGCAACGCTCACCTACCGCGATCTCGACCGCCGCGCGGAGGCCGTCGCCGCGCGCTTGCGCGACCTCAGCGCCGGCCCCGAGACCCTCGTCGGACTCGTCGCAGGCCGCGGCCCACAGATGATCGTCGCGATCCTGGGCATCCTCAAGGCCGGCGCAGCGTATCTGCCGCTCGATCCCGCGTACCCGCCCGAGCGCCTCGCCTACATGGTCGACGACAGCCGCGCGAGCTTCCTGCTGATCGCGGACGACGCGCGTCACGCAGCATCCGGGCTGCTCGCCGCGGCGGAAGACGCGTCGCCGTGCGGCCGCGAACAAGGCATCGACCTCTGGCGGCTGCGCGCTTGGGCGAACGGTGCGCCTGGGCGCACCGTTCGCCCCGACCACCTCGCCTACGTCATCTACACATCCGGCTCGACAGGCAAGCCGAAGGGCGTCGGCGTCACGCACGGCAACGTCACGCGCCTCTTCGACGCGACCGAGCCCTGGTTCCGTTTTGGACCCGACGACGCCTGGTCGCTTTTCCACTCCTACGCCTTCGACTTCTCCGTCTGGGAGATCTGGGGCGCGCTCCTGTATGGCGGCCGCCTCTGCATCACGCCCTACCTCACCAGTCGCTCGCCCGAGGATTTCTACGCCTTCCTGCGCCGCCACGCGATCACCGTGCTCAATCAGACGCCCTCCGCGTTCCGCCAACTCGCGGCCGCCGAGGAACGCCTCGGCGCGGATCCCCATCTCGCCCTGCGGCTGGTCATCTTCGGCGGCGAGGCGCTGAACTTCGCCGATTTGCGCGGCTGGTTCGCGCGCCATGGCGACGAGCGGCCGCAGCTTGTCAACATGTACGGCATTACCGAGACCACCGTGCACGTGACCTACCGGCCCCTCCGCGCTGCCGATCTCGACGCGTCACCCGCCAGCGCCATCGGTCGGCCCATCCCCGACCTCCGCCTCTTTTGCCTCGACCGCAACGGCGAGCTTGCGCCGTTCGGCGTACCAGGCGAATTGTTCGTCGGCGGAGCGGGCGTGGCGCGCGGCTATCTCGGCCGCCCCGACCTCACCGCCGAGCGCTTCGTGCCTATCGAAGACTACAAATCGAAGATCGAAAACTCTTCCGTCCAACCCAGTCTTCAATCTTCCATTTTCAATCTTCCATCCATGCCAACCTTTGGTTGGCGCATGTACCGCACCGGCGATCTTGGCCGCATCCTCCCGAACGGCGATGTCCTCTACCTCGGCCGCGCGGACCAGCAGGTCAAGATTCGCGGCTTCCGCATCGAGCCGGGCGAAGTGGACGCCGTTTTGCGGCGCGTCCCTGGCGTGCGCGAGTTGGTCGTCATTCCGCAGACCGTCGACGGCGACACCCGGCTCGTCGCCTACGTGGCGCGGACCGATGACACCGCGGAGGACGAGCTCCGCGTCGCGCTGCTCGCGCTGGCGCGACGCGACCTCCCCGACTACATGGTCCCCACGGCGATCGTCTTCCTCCCCGCGCTCCCGCTCACCGCGCAGGGTAAGCTGGACCGCGCGGCCCTTCCCTCGCCCGAATGGGCGCAATCGGGCGAGGCGCGCGCATACGTCGAGCCCGAAGGCGAACTGGAACGCGAACTCGCCCGCATCTTGCGCGTGGTGCTCCGGGTCGATCGCGTCGGCAGGGACGACAACTTCTTCGCGCTGGGCGGCCATTCGCTGCTCGCCATCCAGACCGTTGCGCAGATTCGCCAAACGCTGCGCCGCGACGTCTCGCTGCGCGACCTATTCGAGGCGCCGACAGTGCGCGAGCTAGCGCGCCGCATCCAGGACCGGCCCGAAGAGGGACCGGAAAACGTCGCGCTCCCCGCCACGCGCGCGGGCGAGGACGCTCCGCTATCCTATGCGCAGCAGCGGCTCTGGTTCTTCGAGCAGCTTGATCCCGGCACGCCGCTCTACAACATCCCGGTCGCCCTGCGCGTCCGCGGGCAGCTGGATGCGTCCGCGCTGCGCCGCGTGCTCAACGCCGCGGTCGCGCGCCATTCCGCGCTGCGCGCGACCTTTCGCGCCGAACGCGGCGTTCCGCGCCAGGTCATCGCGCCCGCGCTCGCGCTTGAGCTCCCCGTCGAAGAGGTCGGGGGGGAATTCGCCCAGCGCGTCGAGGCGGAAGCCCGCCGCGCGTTCGACCTGGAGCGCGGGCCGCTGCTCCGCGCCGCGCTGCTGCGAATCGCTCCCCGCGACCACATCCTCACCCTCACCGCGCACCACCTCGTCGCGGACGGTTGGTCGCTCGGCCTGCTGGCCCGCGAGATCGTGGCCGGATTGAACGCGGGCGACGAGTTGCGCCCGCCGCCCTTGCCCGTCGAGTACGGCGACTACGCGGCTGCGCAGCGCGCGTGGCTGGAAGGCGAGCAGGCCGACCCCGGCTCACCCCTCCAGCGAGATGTCGCGTACTGGCGCAAGCACCTGGCCGGCCTGCCGCCGCGGCTCAACCTGCCCACCGACCGGCCGCGCCCCCTCGCCACGACGTATCACGGCGCCGTGATGCCGTTCGCGCTTGATGCGCAGGAAACCGCCGCGCTGCGCAGGCTGGCGCAGCAGCAGGGCCTCACCCTGTATATGGTCCTGCTCGCCGCGTTTCAGGCGCTGCTCGCCCGCTACTCCGGTCAGACCGATATTTCGGTCGGCACGGCGGTCGCGGGCCGCGACCGCGCGGAGTGGCAGGCGCTCATCGGCCTCTTTGTCAATACGCTGGTCATGCGCGCCGACCTCTCCCCGGAACAGACGGTCGCCGCGCTGCTCGCGCGCACCCGCGAGACGGCGCTCGCCGCGTTCAGCCACGCCCGCGCGCCCTTCGACCTGCTCGTGGACGCGCTCGGCGTCGAGCGCAGCCTCGGTCACCACCCGCTCTTTTCTGTGATGCTCTCGCTTCAGGAGGACCCGCTCGACGCGCTCTCACTCCCCGGCGCGGATCTGGAGTGGCTGCCCGTCGATACCGGCGCCGCAAAATACGACTTCCTGATAAACCTGCTCGACGGCCGCGCCGGTCTCCGCGGCGTCCTTGAATACAACACCGACCTCTACGACGCGTCCACCATGCGCCGCTTCCTCAGCCACTTCGCGACGCTTCTGCGCGGACTTCCCGCGTACCTCGACCGCCCCGTCGGTCTCCTGCCGGTTCTGGCGCCCGACGAGCGCCGGCAGATCCTCCAAGACTGGAACGACACGACCACGAGTTACCCGCGCGACCTGTCGCTGGCCGGCTTGTTTGCCGTGCAGGCTGCGGAGACGCCCGACGCGCTCGCCGTTGAGTTTGGTGAAGACCGGCTGACCTACCGTGAACTGGATGCGGCTGCCAACCGGCTCGCCGCGCTGCTCCAGCGACGCGGCGCCGCGCCCGACCGCCTGATCGCCGTCCTCATGGAGCGCTCGGCCGACATGATCGTGGCCCTCCTCGCGATCATTAAGTCCGGCGCCGCATACCTCCCGCTCGATCCGGCCAATCCGCCCGAGCGCCTCGCCTTCATGCTGGGCGACGCGGCCGCCCCGCTCGCGCTTACGGACAAGAAGCACGCGCGCGTTTTGGAGGCCGCGGCCGAAGCCGCGGGCGCTGCGCCACTCGCGCTGATCCTCGACGCCGAGGGCAAGACAGGGCCGGGCCAGTGGACGCTCACTGCGGGTGATTCGGGAGAGGCGCCCATCTGCGCGGCCCGGCCCGACAACCTCGCCTACGTCATCTACACCTCCGGCTCGACCGGCGCGCCGAAGGGCATCGCCATTCCCCAGCGCGCCGTGACGCGTCTCGTTCGCAACACGGACTACATCGGCCTCACCCCCGACGACCGCATCGCGCAGGCATCCAACGCCTCCTTCGACGCGGCCACCTTTGAGATATGGGGTGCGCTGTTGAGCGGCGCCGCGCTGATCGGTGTGCCGCGTGACGCGCTGCTGTCGCCCGCCGGCTTCGCGGCGACGCTCCGCCGAGACCGCATCAATACGCTCTTCCTGACCACCGCGCTTTTCAACCAGATGGCCGCCGAGGCGCCCGACGCCTTCTCAGGCATCAAGCACCTAATGTTCGGCGGCGAGGCGTGCGATCCGCGCGCGGTCGAGGCGGTCCTTCGCGCCGGCCCGCCCGACCGTCTGCTCCACGTCTACGGTCCAACGGAGAGCACGACGTACGCGTCCTGGCATCTCGTCACGCGCGTTCCGCCTAATGCTCGCACCCTCCCTATCGGCCGGCCCATCGCAAACACTCGCATCTACGTGCTCGACGCCATGCTGCAGCCCGTCCCGCCCGGCGTGGTGGGCGAGCTGTTCATCGCCGGCGATGGTCTCGCGCGCAGCTACCTGCGCCGTCCCGACCTCACCGCCGAGCGCTTCCTGCCGGATCCCTTTAGTGAAGATTTCAGATTGAACATTGAAGATGACGCGCATGGCGCAACCGGTCTTCAACCTTCAATCTTCAACCATCCGTCCACGCCGACCAAAGGTTGGCGCATGTACCGCACCGGCGATCTCGTGCGCTACCTGCCGGACGGCTCCATCGAGTTTGTGGGACGCGCTGACGGGCAGGTCAAGCTCCGCGGCTTCCGCGTCGAGTTGGGGGAGATCGAGTCCGCGCTCGCCGCGCACTCCGGGGTGCGGCAGGCCGCGGTGTTGCTAACGGGCGAAGGCAGCGCGCGCCGCTTGGTCGCGTTCGTCGCGTTCGAGGCCGGCCCCGTGCCCTCCTTCGAGTTGGCCGCGCACCTCCGCCGCCGCCTCCCCGATTACATGACCCCGTCGGTTTTCGTCGAAATAGCCGCGCTGCCCCTCGGCGCAACAGGCAAGGTCGACCGCGCTGCGCTTGAGCAGCTTGCCGGCGCCTCTCCGGACGCTCTCGCGCCGGTTGCGCCGCGCTCCTGGCACGCGCCCGCAGAAGAACTCATTGCGGCCATCTGGCAGGATGTCCTAGGTCGCCGCGATTTTGGGCCGGAAGACAGCTTCTTCGAGGTCGGAGGGCACTCGCTGCTCGCAGTGCAGGTCGTCTCGCGCATCGAGGAAACCTTCGGCGTGTCCCTGCCGGTCGCGGATGTGTTCGACGCGCCGACCGTCGCCGGCCTGGCCGCCCGCGTCGACGCGCTGCTTGCGAGCGACGCCCGCGCACCCCTGCCGCCCATCCGCCCGCGCCCCGCCGGCGAATCCGCGCCGCTGTCTTACGCGCAGCAGCGCCTGTGGTTCCTTCAGCAACTCGAGCCCGGCGCTTCGTCGTACAACGTCGCGCTCGCCCTGCGTCTGCGCGGGGAGTTGGACGAGGCAGCCTTCGCCGGCGCGCTGAGCGCCATCGTCGCGCGACACGAGGCGCTGCGCACGCGCTTCGAGTGGCGCGGCGAGTCCCCGCGGCAGGTGGTCGACCCGCATGTGACCATCCACCTGCTCCGGCTCGACCTTCGCGCCGCCGCCGAGCCGGAGCGCGAAGCCCAAGCCCGCGCGGCCGCCGAGGCGAACGCGCCGTTCGACCTGTCCGCCGGTCCGCTGCTCCGCGCGCTCCTGTTGCGCGTGGCGGACGACACTCGCGTCGCGGTCTTCACTGCGCACCACATCGTCTGCGATGGGTGGTCGCTCGGGGTTTTCGTCCGCGAGTTTGCCGCCCTTTATGCTGAAGCGGCCGGTGGACCGCGCGCCGAGCTTCGCGCGCCCGCGCTCCAGTACGCCGATTACGCCGCATGGCAGCAGCGCTGGCTCACCGGCGACGCCCTGGAGCCGCTGCTGCGCTACTGGCGCGACGCGCTGACCCCGCCCCCGCCGCCGCTCGACCTGCCCGCGGACCGCCCGCGGCCCGACCGCCAGTCCTTCCGCGGCGCTCACGTCGACTTCGCGCTGCCGTCCGGGCTGATCGAGCGGCTCCGCGCCCTCGCGCGCGCCGAGCGCGCCACGCTCTTCATGGTCCTGCTCGCGGGCTACGAGACGCTGCTCTACCGCATGACCGGCCAGACAGATTTCGCGGTCGGCGCGCCGGTTGCCGGCCGCAGCCGCCGCGAAACCGAGGACCTCATCGGCGTGTTCATCAACCCGCTCGCGCTGCGCGCCGACTTCGGCGGAGCAGCCGTTGCGCCTGCGTTCGACGAGATCATCCGCCGGGTGCGCAAGACCGCGCTCGCCGCGTACGCCCACGCCGACGCGCCTTTCGAGCGCGTCGTCGACGCGCTGCAGCCCCCGCGCGAGTTGGGCCGCACTCCCCTCTTCCAGGTCCTCTTCGCCCTCCAGACAAGCGCCGAGGCCGCGCCCCTCACGCCGCTCGTCCTGCCCGCCGTGACCGCCGAAGTAAGCGAGGTGGACACCGGCGCGACGAAGTATGACCTCTCGCTGACCGCGCTCGAGGTCGAGGACGCGCTGTCCTGCCGCCTCGGCTACAACGCCGACATCTTCGACGCGGCAACCGCAGAGCGCATTGCGGAGCGCTTCGCCGTGTTGCTCTCCGCTGCGGTCGAGTCGCCGTCGACCCCCGTCGACCACCTCGCGATCCTTCCGCCAGAAGAAGCCGCTCTCATCAGCGCATGGGAGCAGGGCCCATCGCTCCCGTTCGACGCGCGGCCCTTCCCCGCACGCTTCGCGGAGCAAGTAGCGCGCTCGCCGGAGGCAGTCGCCGTCGAAGCCGGGCACGGTGATGGACTGCTGCGCCTCACCTACGCCGAACTCGACGCAGCAGCTGAACAGGTGGCGGACGCGCTGCGAAGCGCAGGTGCGTGGGCGAACGAAGCCGTCGGCGTTCTCGCCGCCTCCGGCCCGCCCGCGCTGACGGCCATTCTCGGCATCTGGAAGGCGGGCGCCGCCTATCTGCCCCTCGACCCGACCCTGCCGCCCGAGCGCCTCCGCTTCATGGTCGCGGACGCGCGCGTCCGCATCATCCTGGCGGACTCGGCGCACGCCGGCCCGCTTGGCGCGATCATCCCGGCCAAGCCTGGCCGCGCCTCGGCCGCGCTTCTGCTCGCCTCACGACTCGACGGAGAACGCGCGCCCGCGCCGGCCTCGAGCGCCGAATCTCTCGCTTATGTCATCTACACGTCCGGCTCCACCGGCGCGCCCAAGGGCGTCGCAGTCGAGCACGGCAGCCTCGCCGCGTATCTCGACTGGGTCAACGCTCACTTGCTGCCGCAGCCCGCGCCCGCCCTGCCTGCCATCACGCGCCTCAGCTTCGACGCGTCGCTCAAGCAGCTTTTCGCTCCCCTGCTGCGCGGCGACGCCGTCTGGTTCCCGCCGGAGGGCGCCGCAGCAGACCCGGCCGCCCTCCTGGCAGCGCTCGCGTCCCGGCCGGAAGTTGCGCTCAACTGCGTGCCGTCGCTCTGGAACACGCTTCTCTCCGCGGCCGAGCTTGGCGTCGCGCCACTGCCGCGCGGGCTTACGCGGCTCTTCCT
>JALOOB010000039.1 GCA_025454635.1 Anaerolineae bacterium | reverse complement strand
TTCTGTGCCCGGCCCGCCACCGAAGCCGACGCGCCCCTCTTCGTCCAACTCGACGCCATCGCCGCGCGGCGCTCGCTCATCCACTGCCCGCGCGACGAGGCCATGTGGCGCTACGAAATCGCAGGACGCCGGGAGAATAACGTCAACCGGCTCGTCTGCACGGTCATCGAGACTGCGGGCGGCGAGGTTGCGGGGGGCCTGGCGCCCATGTTCGAAATGGAGGGCAACCGCGGCTTCATGCCATTCCTGGAACTGCTCCCCGGCGTCTCCTGGCTCGCCGCGGCCAACTCCCTGCTCCGCGCAAGTTGGGCCGCGGGCGAGCAGGTGGCCGCGCTGCGCGGCCGCCGCCTCGACGCGCTCCAGTACGGCCTCGGCCTCGACCATCCATTTTACCGCGTCAACGCGGGGCGGCTCATGCAAAGCCGTCGCCCGTGGGCGTGGTACCTGCGCGTGCCCGACCTGAAGGCGTTCCTGCGGCTGATCGCGCCCGCGCTCGAGGCCCGGCTGGCCGCTTCCGCCGCAGCGCACTACACGGGCGACCTGCTGCTCTCGTTCTACCGGAGCGGCCTGCGTATGCATTTCGAGGCCGGCAGGATCACCGAGATCGCGGACTGGCCGCCCAACGACCATGACGCCCATGCCGGCTTCCCCGATCTCACGTTTACGCACCTGCTGTTCGGCCACCGTTCGCTGGACGAGATGCGCCACATCTTTACCGACGTGACCCTCGACGAGCGAATCGGCCGGCCCCTGCTAGAGGCGCTCTTCCCGCGGCGGCCGTCGAGCTTCTGGGGGCTTGTGTAAAACCCACCGCAATCGCCGCGTGCGCCCAAGCGGCCGCGCGAACCTAACTCACGAGGAGGTGACTCACCCATGCCAGCTATCCCCACCCGTCACGGCGTGCCCCAATGCGGGATCGAGCACTACGAGCAGGACTACGCCGACCGGCGCCTGCTCCACGGCGTGATCGCGCGCTGGGCGCAGCGCAAGCCTGACGCGCTGGCCATCGTCAACGCAGACACCGGCGCGGAGGTCACATGGCAGCGGTTCGAGCAGGCCGCGACGGCCTTTGCGCTCAAGCTGCTCGACATGGGCTTCAAGAAGGGCGACTTCCTCGCCACCTCCTTGCCCATGCTCACCGAGCACATCTTCCTTGAGTACGCGTGCTTCAAGATCGGCGTCATCTTCGCGCCGCTCGACCTGCGGCTTAAGGGGCCGGAGGTCATCCGCTCGCTCACGCTGATCCGCGCAAAGGGCTACGCGTTCCTCGGCAAGACGCCCGCCGCCGACTTCGGGGAGCTTGGCAAGGCGGTCCAGGCGCATTGCCCGTTTGTGGAGCGCCTGATCCAGTTTGCGCCGCCCGAGGAAACAATCCCCGGCGCCATGTGCGCGTTCGTCCTCGCAGCGGAGGCCGAGGCCCTGGCGCGCGGGGCTATGGCGAACCCCGCCGCCTCGCCTATCCTGGGGCAGTACATGGCCGCGACGAAGGCCGTTGGCGCGGACGATGGCGCAATGGTCATCTTCACGACCGGCTCGACCGGCTACCCGAAGCCTGCGTTGCTCTCGCACAAAAACATCACCGTGCAGAATATGTGCCTCGGCGTGTGGTTCGGCCGCGGGGAAGACACGCGCCTTCTGATCAACCTGCCGCCGTCGCACGTGGGCGGGCAGACCGAGCAGTTGATGACCACCTTCTTCCTCGGCGGCACGGCGATCATTCTGCACGTCTATGACCCCGCGAAGTCGCTCGCCGCGGTGCAGAAACACCGCGTCAACGTGCTCGGCCAGATCCCCGCGCTGTTCAACCTCGAGTGGCGGCTGCCGGATTACGACGCATACGACCTCTCCACGCTCGACTTCGCGCTCTACGGCGGACAGCAGGTGTCGCGACAGTTCCTCGACCGGCTCTCGCAGATGGCGCCGCGCTTCGGCACCGGCCTCGGCCTCACCGAATGCGGCGGCTTCTGCACGTACAGCACGCTCGACGGCACGGTCGACGACATCCTCGCGTCGGTCGGGTACGACATGCCGGTCTACCCCCTGACCATCCGCGCGGCGATGCGCGAGGATGGCGGCGCGGGAGAAGAGTTGCCCGCGGGCGAAGTCGGCAACGTCTGCTTCCGCGGACCGCAGACGTTCCTCGGTTACGTGAACGACCCGGCGGCCACGGCGAGGGCGATCTCGACGGACGGCTACCTGTATACGGGTGACATGGGCTTCGTGGACGAGAAGGGTCTGCATTTCGCCGGTCGCGCCAAGTGGATCATCAAGCCGAAAGGCTACCAGGTGTATCCGGGGCAGGTGGAGGACTTCCTGTGCGAGCTGCGCGACAAGGTGACGACCGCGGGCGTCGTCGGCGCGGAGCACGCCGTCTTCAGCGAGGGCATCGTGGCGTTTGTGGAGAAGCGGCCCGGCGCGGAGCTGACCGAGGCCGAGCTGGCGCGGCACGCGGAGGGCATGGCGAGTTACATGCGGCCGCTGCGGTACGTCATCCTCGAACCCGGCGGGCTGCCGCTGAACCGGGTGGCGAAGACGGACTACGTGCAGCTCAGTGAGATGGCGAAGGAAGAGGTCGCGCGGCTGCGCGCCGCCGGCGGGTGGGACAGGTAGAATTCAACGCAGATGACGCAGATGGGGTGGATTGACAGGATTCTTAAGAGATCATCCTAATCCACCTAAACCTGCGTCATCTGCGTTGAATTCCAACTTCAAGGAGGCAGAATGAATTATCGGCGATTCGGCAGGACAGGCTGGCAGATTTCGGACATCGGCTACGGCATGTGGGGCATGGGCGGCGCGTGGAAGGGGTCGGACGACGCGGAGGCGATGGCGTCGCTCCAGCGCGCGGTCGACCTCGGCTGCAACTTCTTCGACACGGCCTGGGGCTACGGCGCGGGGCACAGCGAGGGGCTGCTCGGGGAGTTGGTGCGCTCCAACCCGGGCAAGCAACTCTACACGGCGACCAAGCTGCCGCCCAAGAACTTCAAGTGGCCGTCGCAGCGACACTTCACCGTCGACGACTGCTTCCCGCCCGATCACATCGAGCAGTACGTCCATTCGTGCCTGAAGAACGCGGGCTTTGAGTCCTTTGACCTGATGCAGTTCCACACGTGGGAAGACGCGTGGATTCGCGACGAGCGCGTCGCGAAGAAGATGGACGAGATCAAGCGGCAGGGGCTGGTCCGCGCGTGGGGCATCAGCGTGAACCGCTGGGAGCCCTGGAACGGCGTGGAGACGGTCAAGACGGGGCTCATCGACGCGGTGCAGGTCATCTACAACATCTTCGACCAGAACCCCGAGGACGAGTTGTTCCCTGCGTGCGAGGAGCAGGACGTCGCGGTGATCGCGCGCGTGCCGTTCGACGAGGGCACGCTGACGGGCACGCTCACGAAGGAGAGCAAGTGGCCGGAAGGCGATTGGCGCAACGAGTACTTCGTGCCGGAGAACCTGATCCCCGCCGTGGAGCGGGCGGACGCGCTCAAGCCCATCGCGGCGGCTGCGGGTCTGACCATGCCGGAATTAGCGCTGCGCTTCATCCTGAACAACCCGACGGTGAGCACGATTATTCCGGGGATGCGCAGGGTCAGGAACGTCGAGGCGAACGTCGCCGCGTCAGACGCCGGCCCGCTGCCTGCGGACCTGCATCAACAGCTCCGCGCGCACCGGTGGGACCGGCAGCCGACGAAGTGGAGCCAGTAAGGGCGCGGTGACCGCCTGCGCTTGCTAGCCAAATGTGGCGGAGGATGGGCCGGCCCACCCTCCGCCCGCGCAATCAGCAACTCCGCTCGCCCACCTGGCGGGATGCCCCACCCCGGTGTCCTTCCCCGCAGCGCGCCAAACGGCCTATTCACGCGCCGCCGTCCGGCGCTAACGCGCGTCTCCTCCCCCGGCTATACTCAGCGCAGATTCCACGAGGAAAGCCAAACCCACGGAGGCGCAACCCCATGAAGAAGTTTCTCCCCGCCCTGATTTTCGTCGCCGCGCTGCTGCTCACGGCCGCGCCCGCATTTGCCATGGAAGAGCACGTTTGCGACCATGGTGGGACGACGATTGAGTCGCTCCACCATTGCGTGAACCATGCGTATGACATGGGCCATATCACCGATGCCGGTGTGAAGAAAGCTTTGCTCGCCAAGCTGGACGCGGCGCAGGCCGCGCTGGATCGCGGACAGACCAAGACGGCGCTCAACCTGCTTAACGCATTTGTCGAGCAGGTGAACGAAGAGGCGGGCGTGACGATCGACGCGGAGCACGCGATGCACCTCGTCATGCACGCCGAGAACGTGATCGCGGCGCTGCGCGGCTGATAGCCGCCGGGCGCGCGTCGCCCACGCAAGAAGAAACCCGTCGGGCCCCAGGCACGACGGGTTTCTGTTTAGGGAGGAACGCGCTCGCGCGCGCTTACGCTACGGCTGCAGCGACGTCACGCGCGTGCTCCAGTTGGCAAGCTGCGTGCGGGTGCTCCAACAGGTGAAGCCGGTTGCGATAAAATCGGCCACCGTGCAGGGAGGCTGCTCGATGTACTGGCCGGCCAGCCAGACCCTGTTGCCCACCACCGCGGCCGCGCCGTAATCACCCCACCGGAACCGGCCACCGCCGTATTCGGTGAAGCCATCCTGCGGCGACTGGCCCTCGCGGATCATGTGGATTTCACCTGCGCCGGCCACGTCGTCCAGCGACGCGTAGCCATAGCTTGGGTGGAGGTTCGGACCAACGCGCGTGAACCCCATGACGCCGCGACCCGAGGCCGTCACGCCGAGCGTTGGGTAGGCCAGCGCCTCGTCGGGCAGCGCGAGGATGCCCTGTTTGCGGATGGAGGCGGAGACGCCGCTGTTGTTTACCGATGCGTTGAAGACGAACCATGCCACGCCGGCTTGCTGGTTGCCCTCGACCTCGGCCGCGGTGCCCAGCACGGCCCACAGCTTGCCGTTCGCCAGGCGCGCGCCGAGCACGCGCGAATCGCTCGTGTCGATCAACCCTGGCTCGGTCGCGCCATAGAACAGCTCGCCGTAGGGGATGGTGCCCGGCTTTTGGACCGAGGGTGGCGGCACCGCGTAGCGCTGCGACGGGACGATCGTCTTTGTCAGGCGCGGCGCCGGGTTGGCGCGGTTCAGCGAAGAAGTGTTGCTCAGCGCCCACACGATCATCTCGCTGGACGACCCATCATCAGTGAAGACCGCGTTCGAGCTCACGAAGTAGGCGGTGCCTCCCTGGCTGCCGGCGAACTGCTTCTCGGCCGACAGCGCGGGCCACAGCGTGAAGCCCGGCTGGCCTTCCTTTGCCTGCCACTGCGGCTCGGCGGTGTTGAACAGGTAGGCATCGATCGTGTTCGAGCCCGCGGTCAGCGCGGCCTTGGAGATGGCGTAGACCTGCGCGCCGGTGAAGCCGTTGTCGAAGAGCGGGAACTCGTTTGTCGTGATGAACACGCCATTCTTGTCGACGCCCAGATGCGGGAAGTCGGCGAAGCAGGGGCCGCCGGGGCAGGCGTGGTTGGGCGTGCCTTCGGTGCCGTCGTTCATGCCAGGGATGCGGTAGATGTGCCAAAGGCCGCGCGGGTCGCCCGTCGCGCTCACTGCCAGGTCGAGATAGTTCTTGCCGGTGTAAGCGCCGGTGGCCGGATCCTGGTCAAGGTCGACGGCGAGGTGGAACCAGCGACCGGAGTCCGGGTCGAAATGGCACTCGATGTCGAAGGTGAACGGGCCAAAGGGCGCGCCCGTGGGGCGCGTCAGGGCCGGCGGAAGCCCGTAGAACTCGTTCAGCGCAAGGACCGGCGAAGCGGGCGCGCCCGTCGCCGCGTCATAAACGCGGAGCGCGGAGTTGACGGATTCGAGGACGAAGCCGTTGCCCGCGCAGACGCCCTGGTCGGCCGGCTCGCCCGAATACTGATTGCCGCCGAAGGCGAGGCGGCTGTCGCGGTGGTTGAGTCCCTCATAGCTCAACACTACCTCGGGGTTCGACTTGGCGCGCTTGCCGGAGGATGTGCTCGTGCCGGCGCCCGGTGCGAGGGGCACAGCATCGCCGGTGGCCGGCGCGGTGCGGAGGGGGCTGCTGCCCAGCCGCTTTTTGGCCGGAATCTCGGTGTTGCGCTCCCCGACGATGTCGGCGCCAACGCCACCGGGCTCGTCGATGATCGAGTTGGCGCCAAACTTGGCGACGGTGATCTTAGCGGGCGCGGGGGTCTGCGCAGTGGCCGCGGCCGCTGGCAGGATCAGGCTGAGGACGATGATCAACGCGAGCAGGGCTCTTCGTGTCACGGTCTACGCTCCTCTGGATGGGTTGACGCTGGCAGCAAGTGGCGCAATAGGGCAAGACTTGCGCCATGAAAATACCACGCTTGAGAGCAGCTGTCAATCCGAGGAGTATCGGCGGAACAGAAAACCCGCCGGGTCCACCGTCAACGCAGTTGACGCGAGACCCGGCGGGCCTGTGTCCCTCGCTAACCCAGGTTCACGCGGAAGCCTGGTTGCTCGGGCGCCAGAGTATCAATCGTACAGCAGCGGCTGCATCTCGGCCGCGTCGATGTTCGACTTGTCGTACCACTTGTAGCCGGTGTCGATGACCTTGGACACTGTCTCGCCCTTGATCGCCTTCACCGCGGCTTCGACGCACTTGTAGCCGATGCCGACCGGGTCCTGGCTGATCGCGCCCAACACGGTGCCGGCGCGGATCGCATCCTTGAGCTGCTTGCCCGCGTCGTAGCCGATCATCACGATCGCGCCTTCCTTGCCGGTCTCCTTGACGCCGTTCATGACGCCCTTCATCGAGCCTTCGTTCGCGCCGAAGTAGCCCTTCAGGTCAGGGTTCGCCTGGATCACGGCCTTCACGATTTCGGTCGACTTCAGCGGGTCGCCCGCGCCGTATTCGACCGACACGACCTCGATGTCCGGGTAGGTCGCCTTCATCCGGTCGGTGAAGCCCTTGACGCGGTCGATGCCGGTGCGGCTGGTCTGGTCGTGGGCGATGACCGCGACCTTGCCGGCCTTGCCGATCGCCTCGGCCATCTTGTCGGCCGCCGCAGCCGCAGCCGCGAGGTTGTCGGTTGCCGCAGTGGCAACCGGGATGTCAGAGTCCACGCCGCTGTCAAAGCCGACGACCGGGATGTTGGCGGCCTTCGCCTTTTCGAGGAGCGGGATGGCGGCCTTGCTGTCGAGGGCGGCGAAGCAGATGGCGGCCGGCTTCTTGTCGAGCGCGGTCTGGAGCATTTCGATCTGCTTGTCGACCTCGGACTCGCTGCCGGGGCCTTCGAAGGTGATGTCGACGTTGAGATCCTTGGCCGCGTTCTCCGAGCCCATCTTCACCGCTTGCCAGAACTGGTGCTGGAAGCCCTTGGAGATGACCGGGATGTACGGCTTCGCGCCCGATGCGGCGGGCGCCTGGGTCGCTGCGGTCTGCCCACCGGTCGCAGGCGCCGCGGGGGCAGCGCAGCCGGCCACGAGGGCGAGGACCATCAGGACGGAGAACAGAACTACGATCTTGCGCATTGTGCTTCTCCTTCTTCCTACTACGAAAGTCTATCGAGGCTCCCCGATGGAGCTTCGACGTGGGTTGGCTCATTTGCGCCGGCGGATAATGTCCAACCACACCGCCAGCCACACGATCAGGCCGGTCACCACGATCTGCCATTCCGGCGGGACCGACAGGATCTTCAGCCCGTTCGAGAGCGTGCTGATGAGGAACGCGCCGATCACCGTGCCGAGGATGGACCCTTCGCCGCCGGAGAGCGACGTGCCGCCGATGACCGCCGCGGCGATCGCGTCCAGTTCATAGCCCTGGCCGAGCGACGGCTGCGCGGAGTTGATGCGCGAGGCCATGACGATGCCTGCCAGGGCCGAGAAGAAACCGGTCAGCATATAAACCGCGATCTTCCAGCGGTGCACGTTCACGCCGGAGAGCCGCGCCGCTTCCTCATTTGAGCCTAGCGCGAACGTATAGCGGCCGAGCACGGTCTTCGACAGGATCAGGCTGGCCAGGATCGCCGCGCCGAACAAGATCAGCACCGCGTTGTTGATGACGAGGCCCGGGATGAACCGCGACAGGTCGATGAACACGCCCATCGCGATCTGGTTGAACGCCGGGTTCTCGTCGAAGTAGATTGGCTTCACATTGCTGATGACGAGCGAGAGGCCGCGCGCCACGTTGAGCATACCGAGCGTGGCAATGAACGGCGGCAGCTTGGCCTTCGTGATCAGGAAGCCGTTGACGAAGCCCGCGGCCAGGCCCGTGACGATGCCCGCGAGCAGGCCGATGGGGATGGGCATACCCCAATCCGTGACCACCTTCCCCATCATGACGGTCGTCAGCGTCATCACCGTGCCCACCGAGAGGTCGATGCCGCTCGTGATGATCACGAACGTCACGCCGATGGCGAGGATGCCGTTGACCGCGGTGGCGATCAGAATACCCGAGATGTTGCTGCCCGTCAGGAAATAGGGCGACAACAGCGAAAAGATGATGAACATGAGGATGAGCGCGCCGAACGCCATGAAGCGCTGCGCTGCGTCCGAGCGGAGCAAGGAGGTCCTCGGCGCTGAAGTCTGGGCCGGAGCCGCGTTCGTCGTCATATCACACTCCCGTTGCGGCGGGTGTCGGTGGGTTCTCGCTGCCATTCGCGATAACGGATTGGCTGCGCATCGTGGCGTACGTCATGATGCGCTCCTGGTCGGCTTCGGCCGCGCTGAGCTCGCCCGTAATCCGGCCCTCGCACATCACAATGACCCGGTGGCTCATGCGCAGGACTTCGGGCAGCTCGGACGAGATCATGATAATCGACTTGCCCTGCTGCGCAAGGTCGTTGAGCAGGCGGTAAATCTCGCTCTTCGCGCCCACGTCGATGCCGCGCGTCGGCTCGTCAAAGATGAGGATGTCGGTGTCCGCGGTCAGCCACTTGCCGATGATGACCTTCTGCTGGTTGCCGCCCGAAAGATTCTGCACCTTCTGGCTGATCGACGGCGTCTTGATCGCCAGCGCCTCCACGTACTTGGTGGCCATGGCCTTCGTCCCGGCCGTGTTCACCCATCCCAGCACGCCGAGGAACTTGCGGAACGCAGCCAGCGCAACGTTTGTCTCCACGTCCATCTTGAGCGCGAGGCCGTAGCGCTTGCGATCCTCCGACAGGTACGCAATGCCCGACCGCACCGCATCGCTGGGCGACTTGATGCTGGCCTTCTTGCCGTTGATGTAGATCTCACCCGAGTCGAGCGGGTCCGCGCCAAAGATGGCGCGCGCGACCTCGGTGCGCCCCGCGCCCACAAGGCCCGCAAAACCGAGGATTTCCCCGCGCTTGAGCTGGAACGAGACGTCCTTGAGCACCGCGCCGCGGTTCAGGTTGCGCGCTTCAAGCACAACGTCCTGCGATGGCTTCTCGGGCAGCTCGGGCTTCGACTCGTAGATCGTGCGGCCCACCATCATGCTGATGATCTTGTCGAGCGTGACGTCCGCCGTGTTGACCGTGTCGATGGTGCGCCCGTCGCGCATGACCGTGATGCGGTCACTGATCTGCTTGAGCTCTTCGAGACGGTGCGAGATGTGGACGACCCCCACGCCGCTCTCGCGCAGCGACCGGACGATGCGGAACAACTCCGCGATCTCCGTGTCGGTGAGGGCTGCGGTGGGCTCGTCCATGATGAGGACGCTTGAGTTGAACGACAACGCCTTGGCGATCTCGACCATCTGCTGCTTGGCGACCGTGAGATCGGACACCTTCATGCGCGGGTCGAGCTTGAGGTGCATGAGGTCGAACAGCTTGTTCGCGGCCTCGTTGACGCCCCGCTCGTTGAGCCAGAAGGGCAGGCCCGCTCGCGGCTCGCGGCCGATGAAGATGTTCTGCGCGATGGTCAGGTGGGGCATCAGGTTGAGTTCCTGGTGGATCATGCTGATGCCGAGGCCCTGCGCCGCGCGGGGGTTGGGGATGGTGACTTCCTGGCCCTTGATGACGATGCGGCCCGCGTCCTTTGAGTAGACGCCCCCCAGGATCTTCATCAAGGTCGACTTGCCTGCGCCGTTCTCCCCGACCAAGGCGTGGATCTCGCCGGGGCGCAGCTCGAAGCGCGCCTGGTCGAGCGCGTGGACGCCGGGGAACGTCTTGTCGATTCCTTCCATGCGGACCAACAGGTCCGGGGAGCCAGGGGAATCGCTCATCGGTTGCCTCTACGTTGATAGGGTGGACGCAGTCGTCGCGGCCCGCCTGCCCGATTCGCGCCGCTTGCGGGCTGATGGGGCCAAGGCTGAGTGTTACGGGTAACATAGCACAGAGGCGCGCGCTTGTCAAGACACGCGCGCCTCGCCGGTATTGAAATCCGCGCTGATTTCGGCTACACTGGCGGAAGAACGAATTGCGCGTCCGCGCGACGCGTTCGCCCTGCCGGCCTGCGCCCAGCAACAGCGGGCCGGCGCACAACCTCCGGAGGCGTAGATGTCTCGTCATCCAGCCACGCGCGCGCCTGCTCGACGCGCGCGACTCCTCGGAATCACCGCAGGGGCAGCGCTGTTGCTGCTCCTTGCCGCGCCGCTCGCATTGGCCGGCTGGCTCAGCCCGAACACCAACAACAACGCAGAGGACAACTTCGGCGCGCCAGTTTACACCAGCGATTGCTCCGACACCACTTACGCCCCGCACCTCACGATCAAGAACGCCTGGATCGCCAACGACGGCACGAACCTCTACTTCAAGATCGAAGCCTGCGGCACGACTACCAGTTATCAGTACATCCGCTATGCGGGCGGCCTGGACTGCAACGGCGACGGCGACGTGAGCGATGCCGATGTGGGGACCACTCTCGGCGATCGCAAGGTTGTCTATTGGCCCAGGTATGGAGCGAGCAGCGGCGACTTGGTCAGCGTGGTCGATGGCAGAAACGAAACCCGTTTCCAGATGCCGGACGCCACCTACGGGGAGCGCGTCGGCTCCACCGCTGTCTTCGAATGGTACGCGACCCTGCAGAGCATCTATCCGAATTGCCGCAGCAGCGCTGTCGTCATCCAGATGGGCCATGGCACCGGCCAGACGAACTCCAACCCCGTGACCAAGGACGAGACCGCGTTTGCTCCGTGGCCCATCCCCATCGATTACGGCGACACGAACAACCCTGACCCCAACGTCCAGCCGCCCACCTGCGCGGAGTACCCGACGCGGCTGGCCTGTGACGGCGCCCGGCATGGCACGGAAGGCACGCTCAAGCTCGGCCCGTTGGTCGACCCCGACAACGGCGGGATCTACACGGTCAACGCGGACGGCGACGACCTCGCCAACGCGTCGGACGAGGACGGCGCATTCCCGACCGCGGCCGTCAACTGGGTGAAGGGCGGGCAGGGTTCGCTCACGGCGACCGTGACCGGCGGCGACGGGTATCTCAACTGTTGGATCGACTGGAACAACGACAAGGACTGGGCCGATGCGGGTGAGAAGGTGGTGGACAACTCCCCGGTGTCCGCGGGCGAGAACGCGCGGACGTTCACCGTCTCGAACAGCGCGGCCAACTTCCCCACGGCCTTCATCGCGCGCTGCCGCGTTGCGCCCGCCTCGGGCCAGGGCAGCGCAGTCACCGGCGCGGTGGAGTTCGGGGAGGTGGAGGATCACCGGTGGGTGTTCGGCGCAACGGGGAACCGGCCCGCAGCGCCGAACCTTGCGGCGGGCGTGGTC
The DNA here is from genome assembly GCA_025454635.1 of Anaerolineae bacterium. GTDB lineage: Bacteria > Chloroflexota > Anaerolineae > CG2-30-64-16 > CG2-30-64-16 > JALOOB01. The sequence continues at coordinate 3,039 of JALOOB010000039.1, read as the reverse complement.
AACTCGACCGACCTGCAGTTGACGTGGCCGAATATCGCGTCGAACGAGGGCTATGTCGTCCTGAGCAGCGCGAACCCCTACTTCCTGCCGGGCGACGCGGGCGTCACCGCTACCCCGGACAGCGGCCCGCCATTCGACGCGCCGGGTGTGGTCGGCGGGACGGCCGCGAGCGTGTTCTATGCGGCGCAGGGGCAGGTGACGAGCAGCGACCCGGACCTGACCTCAGGGCTGTCGAACCGGGTGGGGCTGTTCGAGTACGACCTGACACGCGGCGATTGATGCGAGAGGGCGGCGGGAGGCGGCAAGTAGCTTGCCTCCGCGCCGCCTCCCGCGTAAAATACCCCTGTCCGCCCCGCAGCTCCGGGCCGCCGCATCGCGCATGAGATCGCCGCCATGACCCACATCACGCCGCAGGAATTCGTCCGCAAATGGCGCGCCGCCACCGTCACCGAGCGCGCCGGCAGCCAGTCGCATTTCAACGACCTCTGCGAGTTGCTCGGCGTCGATCCGCCGCTGAAGGCCGACCCCCACGGCGAGCGGTTCGCGTTCGAGAAGGGCGCAACCAAAGCGACGGGCGGGCAGGGTTTCGCGGACGTCTGGAAGCGCGACTGTTTCGGCTGGGAGTACAAGGGCAAGCACGCGAACCTGAACAAGGCATACGAGCAGTTGCTCAAGTACCAGGGCAACCTCGGCAACCCCCCGCTGCTCATCGTCTCGGATATCGAGACGATCATCATCCACAAGCACTTCACCGGCTACGCGGACGACCCCGTCACCCTGACCCTCGACGACCTGCTCCGGCCGGACAAGCTCGACCTCCTGCGCAGCGCGTTCACGGAGCCCGCGGCGCTCAAGCCGAACGTCACCACGGAGCACGTCACCCGACAGGCGGCCGAGAAGTTCGGCGCGATTGCGGAGCGCATGGGCAAGTACGGCCACGAGCCGCAAGCCGTCGCGCACTTCCTGATTCGCGTCCTCTTCTGCCTCTTCGCGGAAGACGTGGGCATCCTCCCGAACCAGCTTTTTTCGCGGCTGCTCTCTCAGCCCGGCCAGAACGCCGCGCGGCTTCAACAGCAATTGCGCCAGCTCTTCGCCGCGATGGCCGAAGGCGGCTACTTCGGCGAGCACGTCATCAAGCACGTCGACGGGGGCCTCTTCAACGACGACGCCGCGCTCCTGCTCGACAGCGACAGTGTGGCCGCGCTCGCGCAGATCAGCCGGCAGAACTGGGGCGCGATCGAGCCGGCCATCCTCGGCACGCTGTTCGAGCGCGGGCTGGACCCCGCCAAACGCTCGCAGCAGGGCGCGCACTACACCTCGCGCGACGACATTCTGCTCGTGGTCGAGCCGGTGCTGATGGCCCCGCTGCGCCGGACGTGGGCGGAAGTCAGGGCGGAGGGGGACAAGCTCGCGGCGCAGCTTGCGGAGATCGACGCGCGCGCGGAGGCGGACAAAAGCGCGGCGGGGCTGGCAAAGCGCCGCGCGGCGCGCACGAAGGCGCGCAACAAGCTCACCGAACTGCTGGGCGATTTCCGGCAGAAGCTCGCCGCGGTGCAGGTGCTCGACCCCGCGTGCGGCAGCGGCAACTTCCTCTATGTCAGCCTGCGCCTCCTGCTCGACCTCGAAAAGGAGGTCATCGAGTACGACGCGGCGACCGGCGGCTCATGGTCGAACTTGATGGTCGGGCCGCGGCAGCTTCACGGCATCGAGATTAACCCCTACGCGCAGGAGCTCGCGCAGGCGACCATCTGGATCGGCTATATCCAGTGGTGGCGCGAGAACGGCTTCGGCCTCCCCGCCGAGCCGATTTTGCAGCCGCTCGAAGCAATCGTGCGGATGGACGCGATCTTGGCGTATGACGCGGCGGGCAAGCCGGTCGAGCCGGAATGGCCCGCCGCCGACGTAATCGTCGGCAATCCGCCGTTTTTGGGCGACAAGAAGATGCGTGGCGAACTGGGCGACAAGTACGTGGAGGATCTGCGCCGGCTGTACGCCGGTCGCGTGCCGGGCGGCGCAGACCTTGTCACGTACTGGTTTGAGAAAGCGCGCGCCATGATCGAGGCAAGGAAGGTAAAGCGGGCGGGGCTGCTGGCAACGCAGGGCATTCGGGGCGGAGCAAATCGTAAGGTGCTAGACCGCATCAAGGCGAGCGGAGACATCTTCCTGGCGTGGTCTGACCGCAATTGGGTCCTCAATGGCGCGGTCGTTCACATCTCCATTGTGGCCTTTGACGACGGAAGCGAGGAAGCTAAGGAACTGAACCACGTGCTGGTCCAAGGGATCAATGCAAACTTGACGGCGTTGGCGGACCTAACTCAGGCTCGGATTCTCGGTGAGAACGCAGGACTCGCGTTCATCGGAACTCAAAAGGGTGGCCCGTTCGACATCTCACAAGAGGCTGCCGCTCAGATGCTACTAGCCATTGGGAATCCGAACGGACGCACCAACCGTGAGGTTGTACGTCCTTGGATTAACGGTCTTGACGTAACTCGCAGGCTTAGGAATATGTGGGTAGTCGATTTTAACGAGCTATCAGAGAGCGAGGCTTCAGCGTTTGAAGCACCATTCGAGTATGTGAGGGTCCACGTGAAGGCAGGACGTGAAACGAGCGCTTCGGAAACGAGCACGACGCAGAGATGGTGGTTGCATCAGAGACCCCGGCCCGAAATGCGACAGGCACTGAACGGACTCACCCGCTACATTGCGACTGCGCGCGTGGCCAAGCACCGCATATTCATTTGGAGCAGTGTTGACGTGTTGCCAGATAGTCAAGTCGTAGTAATTGCGCGGCAAGACGATTACTCTCTGGGTGTTCTACACTCGCGCGTGCATGAACTTTGGGCGTTGAGCACGGGTACACAATTGCGCGACGCCGAGAGCGGATTTCGCTACTCGCAAACAATGACGTTCCAAACCTACCCCTTCCCCTGGCCACCCGGACGCGAGCCGGCGGACGATCCGCGCGTGCTCGCCATTGCGGAGGCCGCGCGCGAACTCGTCGCCAAGCGCGATGCATGGCTTAACCCGGAGGGCGCGAGC